>NZ_DASVYD010000026.1:0-14081 GCF_036392335.1 Vitreimonas sp. | reverse complement strand
TCCGATCAAGTCCATGCTTTGGAGAAGAGGATTCAACAGGCGTTCGACGGCGCGGCGAAGATGCACGCCGCCCTAGAGAACACTCGCCAATTCGCCGCCGATGACAACTTAAATGCGTTGCAGCGCTGGACGATGCACGCCGACTCCGGGGCTCCGGTTCGCATGATCACACTTGATGGGCGTCCCCGTATCAGCATCTACCGGCGTGTGAATTCGAGAATTCCGGGTTCGGGATTCCGCGATGTCCCCGACATCGTCAGCTTTGACGAGTCGGTTCGCCAACCCTTGGCCGCTATTCCCGTGGTTCCGAAATGACGACGCCCGAAGAGCTCTTGGAGGCCCGCACACGGAAGTTCGCGAAGCTTGATGCGGAGAAGCGGGAAGCCAAGTTTCTCCAATGGGCGCCGCTCGTGATCAGCATCCTTAGCCTAATGGTCGCGGTGATCGCGTTGTTTCACTCAGGCTGACACGTCACATCTGATATCGCCTTCGCTGTGATCTGTGTGCGAGGCAATAGCGACACTTGGTGCTCTGAGCAGCAGTTCTTCACTTAGACCGCCGCCTTATCGCTTTCTTCGCAGAAGCCCGGAATTCGGAACGCAGCTCGCGATAGCGCCGCAGCGTCACCAGCGCCAAGCCTGGCAAGCGCGAGATCGCGAAGGCGACAAACAACGTCGCCGCCGTCCATCCAATGATGGCGCGCGGCCCGCCTTCAATCCCGATGGCCTCGCCAATTACCTCAAACCACATCGCCGGCTCCACGGCGCACGAAGCGCCCGAGCCGTCATTGTCACCCCTGTTCTGGGGGTGGGGGGTTAGCCCCCGCGTCGGCCCGATTTGGCGATTCTCACCCGAAGCCGCAGGGGTGCGGATAAAGGCCAGAGAACCGTTCAAGCTCCCGTTGCCCGAGCGCTGTGAACCCGGCGGGAATGGAGCGAATGGTCTCGAAACTGGAGGGCGACGAAACGCACTCAACGGCCACGAGGACGCCCGGCGCGGAGAGTGCGTTGACAGCAAAAAGGGCCCGAACGCCGGCGCGCTGAGCCCCTGACACAGGTTGTTCTCGTTTTTCCCCTTGCGCGGGTTCCTGGAATCGCAGCAGAGGGTTGGACTGGTTGACGCAACGACGGGGATTAGGGCCCCCGCCGCCGCGTCCTGGTCAAAAACGATCCCAAGGCCAGAGCCCCCGAATCACTCTGACAACACCGGCACACTGCCGTGATTGGTTTGGGTGGGCAACCGGGATCGGGCGCACGCGGTGCCGCACCCGGGGAGGCGTATGCCCACACCGCTGAAGGACCAAAACCGGCTCGGCCTCTACACCGCCGTCGTCGCCAACCTCGCGCTTTACATCGGTACCGCACGCTCGGGTGCGCTCTTCGGCGGCGATTGGGCCGCGCTTGCGGAGTCGCTGCCGGCGATGCTGCCGGCGGGGCTCGGCTTGGTGCTCGTCGGCATCCTCTCCGCGCAGATCGACGGCACGGCGAAGGCGCGCCTCGTCTTCCGGCGCTGGCGCAATCCGCTGCCCGCATCGGACGCGTTCTCACGGCTTGGGCCGGCGGACGCTCGCGTCGACATGGGCGCGCTTACGCGTGACCACGGCCCGTTGCCGACAGATGCCGCCGGCCAGAACGCGCTTTGGTTTCGCCTGTATCGCAGTATCGAAGATCAGCCCGCCGTCTCTCACGCCCATCGCGAATATCTGTTCGCGCGCGACTATCACTTCTTGTCGGCGCTAATCCTGATCGGCCTCGGCGTCATGGCGCTCTTCACCTTCGACAGGTTCACGACGGCGCTCGCCTACGTCGGCATCCTCACCGTTCAGTTTCTCATTACCGGCCAAGCCGCGCGCAATCACGGCCGGCGTCTCGTTTGTACCGTCCTCGCGCGGAAGGCGGCCGAAGAACCTCGGAGTTAGCAATGAAGCTGGAAGTCTTCAACGTCGAACACGGCGCATGCGCCTTGCTCACTTACGATAACGGCGAGCGCATCATGATCGATTGCGGCCACAACGCTTCGACGGGCTGGCGGCCCGGCGATCATTTGCGGCGCCTCGGTGTGCTCTCCTTGCGCGCGCTGTTCGTCACCAACTTCGATGAAGATCATGTCAGCGGTTTTGGCAATCTCATCGACAACGTCCATGTCGTTACCATTTTTCGCAACGCAACCGTCCGGGCGGCGACGATAAAGCAGCTGAAGTCGAAGGACGGCATGGGGCCTGGCATCGATCGCCTCGTCGGCGTGCTCTCGGATTGGGAGCGCAATCCCGCTGTTGGCGCTTCAAGCTTGGGCCTGCCGGGTAACGTCGTCATTCGCACGTTTTGGAACGACTATCCGACATTCGACGACGAGAACAACCTCAGCATGATGGTCGAGTTGGAGATCAACGGAACGAGCTTCGTCTTCACCGGCGATCTCGAAACCGCCGGTTGGCAGCAGCTCGTCCGTCGCGCCGATGTCCGCGCCGCGCTTGCGCGCGCGCAAGTCTACTTCGCCTCGCATCACGGTCGCGCGAGCGGCTGCTGCGACGAAGTCTTCAACCACTGCAAGCCGCGTTTCATCGTGATCTCGGACAAGGCCAAGGGCTTCCAAACGCAGGAAACGCACGCGTACTACCACGCGCGCGCTGAAGGCGGGAACGTGATCGGCTGCGAAGACAAGCGCTTCGTTCTGACGACGCGCAGCGACGGCGACATCACCTTCGAGATCATGGCCAACGGCACTTACTACGTCAGCACGTCCTGGAGCAGCACGAAGAAGACCGCTTAGGAGAAACGAATGACCATAATCCTCGCCACTTACGTTGACGTGCTGGAGCTAGAGCGCCAGCAAGTGGACGCAGGCTATTGGGGACAGCCAGAACTACCCGACGCCGAGCTTGAATCGGAGTGGAACTTGTTGAGGGAAGACGCCCACCGCGCGGTCTTCGGGTCCACGGTCGAAGACGTAATGTTAGAGGCCAACCAATTCGTCCGGACCTTTAAACCGCCGCAGACGCCTCAGGAAGCAATGCACTACGCGGAGAAGCGGCAGTTTGATATTTCGAATTCAACCGGCGGCGCTCTGCGTGATTGGTTTTGGCATTGCGTCATGATCGGCGCGTGCAACTGCAATCAGACGATGTTCAATCGGTTGGAGATCGAAAAGAAAAAGGAAGAGCACATCATGCGCAAGCTCGGCGTCTCGGGCGACCCATGGCTCCGTGCCAATGATCGCCTCCGCCACCCTCGTCGAGACTAGCGAGCGTGCGCATGCGCCGACTAACAATGGAGTTCCAGCCGGTGTTTATGGCCGGCTACAGCCTCAAAGACCACGACTCCAGCCATTGGGAGCGGCGCGTGCGGCCGCGTGCAGTCCCGCAGACGCAGGCAACTTGCAGGACATGCGGCTTCGTTGCCGAAGAGCGACGCCTAATTCATGCGGACGAAGTTTGGGAATTCTCGTCGCCGCCGCACGTTGCCCTCGTTGACGTGCGCCCGCTTTGCACGAGGTGCCATGAAGCCAAAGACTTCGCGCAAACGCTGGTTTTGATCGCGAAGGGCGCGCGCGATGCCAAGCGAGAGGCTGAGATCAAACGCCACTATTGCGAGGTCAACGCTTGCAGCGAAGCTGAGTTCGACACGGACTTTGCCGCCGCCGCCGCGACGAAACGCGCGCTCGAAGAAAGCTATGGCTGCAACAGCGTTCCTGAAGTCGACTATGGCGACTGGGGCCGCCCGAAGGACACACCTCGGCTATCATCGAAAGAGCGTGAGTTGGTGAAGGCCGCGTTTGAGATCCATGGCGAGGTGTTTGTGGGCGAGCGCCTTCATCGCAACCACAGCAACGCTGTGCGTGCGTTGCAAGCGACGCCGCTCGATAAACGCGCTGCGATCCTCAGCGAGATCGAGAACTTGCTCGATGCTGATGACGACGAGGACATGTGGCCCGACCACGAATGCCCCTGGGACATCAAGATGAACCGGGAATAGTCACAAGCGCGATAGCTAGCGCCGATCCCATAGACGAAATTGCTCACAAGAAATGTTCGCATAGCGCCAGCCCGTACGGCTGGTAGCAAACTGGTAGCAAGGCTGTGGAGACCGCCCCGATGGGGCGGCTTGCTACCAAGAAAAACTGAATGAAAACTGGAGCGGGCGATGAGATTCGAACTCACGACCCCAACCTTGGCAAGGTTGTGCTCTACCCCTGAGCTACGCCCGCATCCTGGGTAACAGGGGCCGTCTGGCCCCCGCTGAGGGGCGGTCATATCGCAGAGGCGCGCGGCCAAAGCAAGGCCCCTTCCGCTTTTGCTAGCCGGGTTTGCTGGGGCCTTGTTACACGGGGTTCGCCGCGCCCCAGAAATTGTAGCCAGCCCAGCGGGGCGCGCGCGGCAGATACATGGTTTCCAGCCCTTCGATGGCGAACCCAGCGGCCGTCACGATGGCCGGAATATCGCGCGTCAAATGGCAGCCGCCGGCGATCGGCCGCCAGACCGGCTCGATGCGCCGTTGCCAGCGCCGCACGCCCTCGTCCGGCGCCAAGCCATGCTCGCAAAACAGCAAGCGCCCGCCCGGCTTCAGCGCGCGACGCGCGCCTTCGAGCGCGGCGACCGCATCGGGAATGGTGCAGAGCGAATAGGTGACGAGCACGGTGTCGACGCTCGCGATCGGCAGCGACAAATTCTCCGCCGTCTCGGCCAACACCTCGATCGGAAACGGCGCTCCTGCCGCTTTGTTGCGCGCGGCGGCGAGCATGCCTGCGCTCGGTTCAAGCGCGTAGAGCTTGCGCACTTTGCCCGCATCATAATGCGGAATGTTGAGGCCGGATCCGAAGCCTAGCTCCAGCACGACGCCTTCCGCGCGCGGCACGATCTTGGCGCGCTGCCGGCGAATAGGCCTACACCCACACGCCGCGCCAATCATGATGGGAAGCACGTGGCGTTCGTAGAAGCTCATCACGCGCTCCGCTGCATCGATTATTCCCCCGGCTCCGCCTTGCGCGGCGGCTTCAGCCTGCGACGATTCACGTGGCTATCCGGCGCCAAATGCCCTTCCGGCGTGCGGCCGCGGAAATAATCGCGCTGCCAGCCATTCTTGATCGCCTCGGCGTCCTTGTCGGCGAGCTTGTCGAGGAAATTGGTGCGGCTCGCGCCCCACGCTTCGTATTGGCGCTTCAAATCCGGATCGTCGTGGATCGATTTGATGATCGGCTGCACCTCATCCATCTGCTCGTGCGGGATCGGCATGATGAAGCAGAACGGCTCGCCCTTCTTGAACGAGATCATGCCCGGGCGCGTGAAGCGCCAATTCATCGTGAAGGGAAACGGCAGCCAATAGGTTTCGACCACGCCGGCGAGCGGCTGGATGCCGTCTTTGATGTGATTGGGCGGACCGCCCACCCACAAATCCCAGCCGGGCTCGGTGCGGAAGAGATAGCCGGTGTGAAAGGTCAGCACGCCGCCGGAGAAATGCGACACCGCCCAGCGATCGAGCAACGCTTTGGGCGTGTCGCCGTCGGGATCGAGCCGAATGTCTTCGGTGCGCGGGCCGCCCGTCCACGTCGCCGTAAAGCTGACGGGCGAGAGCAGCGCCCAGCCGGTCGTATTCGCCACCACCAGCGGCAGGCAGCGATACGGGTGGCGATCGGAGAAGCGGTCCATCCATTCGCGGTCGGGCGAGCCGGGCACGAGCTCCGCCGGTTGCGGATCGACTTGATAGCAGGTGAGTTTCATCCCCTCCCTCCTAGACGCCCGCGCCCCCATGCGCCAAGGGGAGGCCATGAGTCCCGCCACCGAAGACGATCTCTTCGCCCGCTTCGATGCGCTCGGCATCAAGCACACGACCACCCGTCACCGCCCCGTCTTCACCGTCGAGGAAGGCGCCGACCTCAAGGCGCAAATGCCCGGCGGCCATTCCAAGAATTTGTTCCTGAAGGACAAGAAGGGCGCGCTCTTCCTGCTCTGCGCGCTCGGCGAGACGGTGATTGATCTGAACGCCGTCTCCAAGCTCTTGGGCGCTGGCCGCTTCAGCTTCGGCTCGGCCGAGCGGCTCAAAGCGCATCTCGGCGTCGAGCCCGGCTCGGTGACCATTTTCGCGCTGATCAACGATCCCGAACGCCGCGTCACCCTGGTGCTGGACGAAGCGCTGCTGGCCCACGACCCAGTCAATTTCCACCCGCTCAAGAACGACGCCACCACCGCCATCAGCCCTGCCGATTTGCTCAAATTCATCGCCGCCCTCGGCCGCGACCCGATCCGGCTCAGCTTTGATTCAAACGGTGTTCCCACCCGCGTCGCCGGGTAGAATTGAACCCGCATCGCTTTCAGCCCATGTAGGGGTCTGAAATTCAGAGGTTCGCATGACTTTTTACATGGATGGCGCGGCGCCGCCGGCAAACGATGTCGTGAAGGACGGCACCGACCAGGGCTTCATGGTCGACGTGGTCGAAGCCTCGCGCGAGACGCCGGTCATCGTCGATTTCTGGGCGCCCTGGTGCGGCCCGTGCAAGACGCTTGGCCCACCCTTGGAGAAGGCCGTGCGCAACGCCGGCGGCAAGGTGAAGCTGGTCAAGATCAATATCGATGAAAATCCCGGCGTCGCCGGCCAGCTCGGCGTGCGCTCGATTCCGGCCGTCTATGCCTTCGACCAAGGCCGCCCGGTGGACGGCTTCATGGGCGCGCTGCCCGAAAGCCAGATCAAACTCTTCGTCGAGCGCCTCGCCGGCGCCGACATGGCCGCCGAAATCGAGCCGCTGCTGGAGCAGGCGCTGGAATCGCTCAAGCTCGGCGACATTGGCGGCGCGGCGCAGGGCTTCACCGCCGTGCTGCAACTCGATCCGGCGAACGTGCGCGCCATCGCCGGCATGGCCCGTATCGCGCTGTCGCAGGACGACGCGGCGCAAGCCGAGGAAATCCTCGCCCACGTGCCGCCCGAGAAGGCCAACGATCCGGAAGTGCTGGGCGTCCGCGCTTTGATCGACCTCGCCGCCAACGCCGTCGCCGCTGGCGACAGCGACGAACTCTCCAGCGCCGTCGCGGCAAACCCCGACGATCTGCAAGCGCGCTTCAATCTCGCCGAAGCGCTCTCCGCGCGCGGCGATCTGGCGGGCGCCAGCGATCACTTGCTGGCGATCATCGAAAAAGACCGCGAATGGAACGAGGAGGCCGCGCGCAAGCAGCTCCTCAAAATCTTCGAAGCCGCCGGGCCGATGTCCGACGTGGCCAAGCAGGGACGCCGAAAGCTCTCGGCGATTTTATTCTCGTGAGCACATTCGGCTTCCGCAAACCCGAGGACCTGCCGCAAACCCTGGCGCTGTTTCCGCTCGACGGCGTCATCCTGTTTCCGCGCAGCGTGATTTCGCTCAACGTGTTCGAGCCGCGTTATCTCAACATGGTCGACGACGCCCTAGGCGGCGAGCGCCTGATCGGCATCATCCAACCCGCGACCGGCGAGGACGGCGAGCCGACCCCGCACTTGGCCGATGTCGGCAGCGTCGGCCGCATCACCGGTTTCAACGAAACCGACGATGGCCGCTATCTCATCACGCTCACCGGGATCTGCCGCTTCGACCTCGAACAGGAGATCGAGGGCGGCACGCCCTATCGTCAGGCGCTGGTCAATTACCAGCCGTTCGCCGGCGATTTCCGCCAGGCCAGCGGCGCCGGCATTGATCGCCCGGCGCTGATGAAATCGCTCAAGACCTACGCCCAGCTGCACGGCTTCCAGGTCGATTGGAGCGCGGTCGACGGCGCGCCGACCGAAACCGTAATCAATGTCGCGGCGCAACTCTGCCCGTTCGACGCCGCCGCCAAGCAAGCGCTGCTGGAATCGGTCTCGATCGAAGAGCGCGCGCAAGCGCTCGTCGCGCTGCTCGAATGGGACAACGCCGCCGACGATCAAAACAAGCGCCCGCTGCAATGACCGACGTCGATCCCAAGCTGCTGGAAGTGCTCGTTTGCCCGCAATCGCGCAAGCCGCTGCGCTATGACCGCGATCGCCAAGAGCTGATCAGCGACAGCGCGCGCCTCGCCTATCCCGTGCGCGACGGCGTGCCGATCATGCTGATCGACGAAGCGCGCGAACTGGGCGCCGACGAATGAGCGCGCCCTGGCCCACCGATTTGACCTTCGACAGCAAAGCCAAGGCGCTCCACATCAGCTTCGATGACGGCGCGCGTTTCGACATTCCGTTCGAGCTCTTGCGCATCGAAAGCCCCAGCGCCGAAAACAAGGGCCACGGCCCCAATCCGCCACCGCCGCCCGTCGGCAAAGCTAATGTCGGAATCACCCGCGCCGACCCCGTCGGCCGCTACGCCGTGCGCATCAGCTTCGACGACGGCCACGACACCGGCCTCTATTCCTGGGATCTGCTCTACGACCTCGGCCGCACCAAGGACGAACGGCTCAAGGTTTACCGTGAAACATTGCGCCTGCGCGGCCTGCGCGACGAAGCCTAATTCGGGTCGGCTTCGCTCGCGTTGGCGGACTCCGCACGCGCCTTGGCTTTCCGGCTGCCGAAGAACGCGCCCAGGAGCAGCCCCGCCAATATGCCGAGCGCCACTTGATCAGCGAGGATGCCAATCAAGAGGCAGAGCAGAAATCCGAAAAGCCTGCTGAACACTTGCGTCATGGCGCGAGCATGGCCCCCACGATCTTGCAATTCAAGCGCCGCCATTTCGGCGCGCCCACGCGCCTGATAGAGTCGCGCCATGTGCAATCGCTACGCCGCCGACATTCGCAAAGCCGGGCTTGAGCGCGACTATTACGGCTTCGAGGAATGGAGCGAGACCGGGCAGAACGTCGTGCTCGAAGTCTTCCCCGACCGCATCGGCCCCGTGATCCGCAAACGCGTGGACGGTACGCTCGAATGGGCTTCGATGCGTTGGGGTTTGCCCGGCCCGCCGCAATTCGGCGCGCTGCCCGTCACCAATCTGCGCAACGTCGCCAGCGCGCATTGGCGCCCGCTGCTCGGCGTGGAGCATCGCTGCCTCGTGCCGTTCACCGCCTTCAGCGAATACGAGGATGCTTCGCCCAAAGGCGCTAAAGTGCTGCGCTGGTTTGCCCGGCCCGATCGCGGCATGGCGATGTTCGCCGGCATCTGGCGCCAATGGGAGGGCGTACGCGGCACGAAGAAGGAGCCGGTCGAAGGCAAGCATCTGCTCTTCTCGTTCCTCACCACCGAGGCCAACGATCTCGTGCGCCCGATCCACGCCAAGGCGATGCCGCTCGTGCTGACCGACCGCGATCAACAAGAGGAATGGCTGAGCGCCCCCGCCGCCGACATCGCCAAAATCCAAGCCCGCAAGCTGCCGACCGAAGCGCTCGAACTCATGCGCGACGACGAAACCGAAATGTTCGCCCCGCCGCGGAAGAAGGCGGCGAAATAAGTGGGGCCACGTCTGGACCGCCGGCCCTCGCCGGCATACCGCACGTTCAAACAAACACCATCGCTTGTCGGTAGCGGCCCATGCCGGCGAGGGCGCCGGCGGTCCATATGAAATCTGGCGCATCCGGCGCCATGATGGCGTCGTGACCACCGTCACATCCCTAAGACCAAGCGCCGAGTACCTTGGCTTCATCGGAACAGGGAGTTCCGGGGAGCAAAGCAAATGACCAAGTTTTACAGCCTGATCGCAGCCGCCGCGGTGTTCATGCCCTTCGCGTTCGCGACCGCCACCCAAGCCGCGCAAATCGTCGCCTAATCGCCCATGCAAAATCCAGAAAGCTAAAAGGCCCGGAGCGATCCGGGCCTTTTGATTTTGTACAAAATGAAGACTCTTGATTCCCAATCGACCAAAGGCAAAGGATGGCCAAAGACAACTGAGACGCGAGCAGTGACGAGCTTTTCCGACTACATAATCTACGCGGACGAAAGTGGCGATCATGGATTGTCCTCGATCGACTCGGGCTATCCAATTTTCGTGCTCTTATTCGCACTCGTGAAAAAGGACGACTACCTTGAGAAAGTCGTCCCTTCATTTCAAAGAGCCAAACTCGACTATTTTGGCCACGATCAGATCGTATTTCACGAACGCGATATCCGCAAACAGCTTTCGCCATTTGGCTTTCTGCGGACGGATCAGGTGTTGCGAACGCGGTTTCTCAACCGACTGAATAAGGTTGTGGCGGCAGCGCCAGTTGAACTCTTTGCCGCCGTGATCCGGAAGAATGCACTTACTGCGCGGTACCGCTATCCCATGAACCCGTATGAAATAGCGCTGCTATTCTGCATGGAAGGCGTGCGCCAGCGACTCGTCAACCTGGGTCAATCGGGCAGAAAGGTTCACGTCATTTTTGAAAGTCGCGGCAAGCCCGAAGACAACGCGCTTGAACTGGAATTCAATCGCATCATCCAGAACAAGCGAAACTGGGGATACAAACAGACCGACTTCAAAGTGATGGACTGGGAAGCGCGGATCGTACCGAAGGCCGTCAACTGTTCGGGCATGCAGTTGGCCGACCTCGCCGCTCGCCCTATCGGCCTGAGTATCCTTCGCCCAGCGCAGCCCAACCGCGCCTTCACGATACTGGTGCCAAAGATCAAAGCGCTGAAATGCTTCCCCTAGAAAAGCAGAAGGGGCCGCGAGCAAGCCCGCAACCCCTACGCCGACCGAGAAAAGCCCAGTCCATTTCTCGAAGAACATAGGCGGAACAAGCTAAAATGTCAACAACAAATGGTTAACGTCGCATTACTGAGTCAATGCGCCGCACTACAGCGCTAGTGACAACTAAGCTGCCAAGCTCTCGCCCCGCAGCAGCTTCGGCAAATCGCCCGCGCCACCGCCGGCGTACTTCATAAAAAACCGCCGCGCCGGCCCAACCGCATTCACCGCCGCCAAGCCCAGCCCACGCACCGCGCGCAGCGGCGCGATGTCGTTCGAAAACAGCTTGTCGAAAAACTCCATGCCCAACGCCATCGTCACGTTGTCGAAGCGCCGCCAGCGTTGGTAGCGCTCCAGGATCGAGACATCGCCCGCGTCCAGCCCCAAGCCCACGCCATCGGCGACGCATTCGGCCAAAGCGGCGCAATCCTTCAAACCCAAATTCAAACCTTGGCCCGCGAGCGGGTGAATGCCGTGCGCGCTATCGCCGGCGAGCGCCACGCGTTGATCGATCATGCGCTCGGCCAATTGCAGCGACAGCGGATAACCAAAGCGCGGCCCTTCCAGCTTCAGCGCGCCGAGAAAATCGCCGAAGCGCAAACGCAGCTCCGCCAGGAAATCTTCCTCCGGCATCTTCAGCAACGCATCAGCCGCCGCGCGCGGCTCAGCCCACACAATGTTCGACCGCTCGCCCTTCAGCGGCAAAATCGCGAACGGCCCATTCGGCAAAAAGAATTCATGCGCCACCGCATCGTGCGGCTTCTCGTGTTGAATGGTGGCGACGATCGCCGTCACCGGATAATCCCAGCCGATGGTGCGAATGCCCAGCGCTGGGCGCACGAAGGAACGCCGCCCATCCGCGCCCACCAACAAAGGCGCACGATATTTTTTTCCATCCGCCAGTGTTGCAGTGACGCCGGCAGGATCGCGCTCGATCGCGCTCACCGACATCGGCTGAATCATTTTGATCGAAGGCCGCGCCTTCACCGCATTGTCGAGCGCCATGCGCACGTGCCGCGCTTCGAGCATCAGCCCAAGCGGGCCTTCGTGGTCATGCAGCTCGGCGCGGTCGAAATGCAGATGCAAGAGCGACGCCCCGCCCTTGCGCGCGCCAGCGCCCAAGCGCCCGTCCGTCACCATGATCTGCTCGATCGGCTGCGCCACCTGGTCGAGGTCATCGCCCAAGCCCAAAGCGCGCCACATCCGGTAGGAGGCGAAGGCAATGGCGAAGGCGCGCCCGTCAAACGCCGGGGCCAACGTGTCCGAGGGCTTGGAGGCGTCGATCACCAGGACCGAGAGCCCCGCCTGATCCAGCGCCAAGGCCAGCGTCTGGCCCACTAACCCGCCGCCCGCGATCAGCACGTCGGCGTCGAAACCACGTCCATTGCTCATGGCCAACGATAGGCCCGCTGACATTTTTCTGTCGATGCGGCCCTGGCGCGCAAGGGCCGAGCAGGGCGCCTCTTTTTTGTGCGCGCACGCTGCACTGCACTATGGAGAGGCGTTCATACCTTGCTCACCACGCCCAGCGCCCCGCCAATCGCACCGTCCAGATCCAGTGGGAGCGGGGTAATGACTGCAAAAGACAATAGGCTGCGCGCGCTATGGCGCTCGCTACAAATAGGAGCGGTGTCGCTCGCCGCCGCGTTCGCGCTGACGGCGATCGCGCCAGAGCTGGCATACGCGCAAGAGGCGCCAGCCGCCGTGGAAGCGGTCGCAGCGCCTGAAGCGGCTGTCGTCGCGGAGGTCGTCGAAGAAGCCGCGGTCGAGCCGACCATGGATAAGGGCGACGTCGCCTGGATGATGGTGTCCACCATCCTCGTCGTCTTCATGATCATCCCCGGCCTCGGCCTGTTCTATGGCGGCTTGTCGCGCGCCAAGAACATGTTGTCGGTGCTGATGCAGGTCAGCACCGTGGCCGTGATCGGCATGCTGTGTTGGGCGCTTTGGGGCTATTCGCTGTCGTTCACCGACACCGAGCTGTTCGGCAACCAATTCATCGGCAGCCTGGATCGCTTGTTCCTGGCCGGCATTACCGCGGATTCCACCGCCGCCACCTTCTCGGACGGCGTCGTGATCCCGGAATTTGTCTTCATTTCCTTCCAGATGACGTTCGCGGCCATCACCGCGGCGCTGGTCGTCGGCGGCTTCGCCGAGCGCATGCGCTTCAGCGCCGTGGTGGTCTTCGCCGTGCTCTGGCCGCTGCTGTCCTACTACCCGATCGCGCACATGGTCTGGTGGGCTGGCGGCTTCCTGTTCGAAATGGGCGCGCTTGATTTCGCTGGCGGTACGGTCGTGCACATCAATGCGGGCGTCGCCGGCCTGATCGGCGCGATCTTCGTCGGCCACCGTCTGGGCTACAAGTCCGAGCCGCTGCCGCCGCACTCGCTGGTCATGACCTTCATCGGCGCCGGCATGCTGTGGGTGGGCTGGTTCGGCTTCAACGCCGGCTCCAACCTCGAAGCCACGGCCGGCGCGGGCGTCGCCATCATCACCACGCTTCTGGCCACCGCCGCCGCGGGCGTGTCCTGGATCGTCACCGAGTGGGTCACGCGCGGCAAGCCCAGCATGCTGGGTCTGGCCTCGGGCATCGTCGCCGGTCTCGTCGTCGTCACCCCGGCCGCCGGCCTGGTCGGCCCGATGGGCGCCATCATTCTCGGCCTGATCGCTTCGCCGATCGCGGTGTTCTTCTGCGCCGCGGTCAAGAAGATGCTCAATTACGACGACGCTTATGACGTGTTCGGCATCCACGCCGTCTGCGGCATCATCGGCGCCATCGGCACCGGCGTGTTCTACGACCCAGCGCTCGGCGGCTTGGGCGGCGAAGACTTCAACATGGTCAGCCAAGTCACGACGCAAGCCGTCGCGGTGGGCGTGTCGATCGCTTGGTCGGCCATCGCAACGATCATCGTCTTCCTGATCCTCAAGGTCATCGGCCTGCGTGTGAAAAAGGAAGTCGAGCAAGAAGGGCTCGACATCAACGAACACGGCGAGGCCGCTTACCATCTCTAGTGCGAACTAGGGGTTCTCCTCCTCACTTCGGGCGCGGTTCCTCGGGACCGCGCCCTTTTTGTTTTTACCTTTGTAAACAGCGTTTTTTCGCAACCAATATGAACGCTGCCGTAACTCTGTTCGCGCCCGAATCTTCACCCCTCGTTTACCCGAAAGGACAACAGTCCCGAACCGGCACAGGCCACCGAAAGGCGCCCCACTTACATGACCGACGACGCTTACCACCAAGGGGGGAGAATCCCCTCCGTCGCCAGTTCCGCTGCGGGACGCCTCGCCTTGAAGCGCGCGGCCGCCTCCGTCGGCGCGGCCATCCTCGGCGCCTACGGCCTGGGCGCGGTGCTGACCTATTCGCCCGAGGACCCCAGCCTCAACGTCGCCTCCAACGGGCCGACGCATAATCTGTTCGGCGGCGCCGGCGCTGTCGTAGCTGATCTTTCCATTCAAATTCTGGGCGCCGCGGCTCCGCTCGCGTTCGCGGCGCTGCTGGC
>NZ_DASVYD010000025.1:0-27894 GCF_036392335.1 Vitreimonas sp. | reverse complement strand
GCGAGCCGCTGCTCTTGCGCTTCGTCCAACTGGCCGAGCAGATCGTTGACGTGCGCCTCAAGTGTGCGCAATTCCGTCAGACGCTCGTTGAGGCGCTGCTCGGCGGCCATCATCAACTCATCCTGCGTCGAATATTGTTCGGCGCGCTGATCGAGCGCTTGGCGGCGCGCCTGCAGGGCTTGCAGCACTTGCACTTCCGCCGCACTCAAACCAGCCATCTCGGCCAGCGTTGGCGGAGCGCATTGGTTCGCGGCCGGTTGCGCCGGCGCGCTAGCGTTGCTCTCAGCATGCTCGGCCGCTGGCGCGCTTGCTTCAGTCGCCGCGCCAGCGCCCTCAGCGACGGCCTCGGCCATCGCAATAGCTTTCAAGCCAAGCACGGCGGCAACCGTCACCATCGCCGCCGGCAACAGCCGCACCGAACCGCCAGAGGCTGACGCAGACTTCTTCTTCATCACATCCGTCCACGCAGCGGCGCGACATCCGCTGCGGTGCGCAAGCGCCCCGAGCCAAGACCGAGTCGTTCTGCCGTACCCTTGGCGTCATTGATGCGGGCCTGCAGATCGCGCCCCGCCTCTTGCGCAGTCAGGCGCAGCGCCTTCACAGCGGTCTCGGCCTGCACTGTCGCCTGCGCCAGTTCGGCGGCGGCGCGCAGCACGCCATCTTGCCCGGTGCGCAGCGCGGCGAGTTTGCGGTCGAGGCGCCAGAAATAATAAAGGCACGCGCCGAGCATGATCGCGAGCACAACTTCAATAGCTAGAGTAATCGGGCTCATTGTCCCCCTCCAAGTTTCATGACCGCTTGCTGCACGGCCGGGGTGATTGGTTTTTCGACGCGCACGGCGAGCGAATGTCCCATACGACCGACGCGGCCCTGTACGAGTTCAACGGCGCCGCACTTCATGGTCACCGGCGAGTCCGGCGCGGCGTCGAGCATCAAGGTGTCGCCAACCTTGAGATCGAGCACTTTGCCGAGCGGATGCTTCAGCTCGTCGAGCACCGCACGCACTTCCAGCTTGGTCGCCCACAGCTCGCTCGCAAGGTGGCCTTCCCAAATGTTGTCCCGGCCGAACTTCTCGCCCATGAATTGCTGCAGCAACATCTTCCGGATCGGTTCGAGCGTCGCATAGGGCAACAGGATTTCGATCTTGCCGCCGCGATCTTCCATGTCGATGCGCAGCTTCACCACGATCGCCGCGTTGGGCGGTCGAGCGATTGCGGCGAAGCGCGGGTTGGTCTCGATCCGGTCGAGGTTGAAATTCACTTCGGTGAGCGGCGAGAACGCCATATGCGCATCATTGAGCACGACTTCGATCATGCGAGTGACGAGCATACGCTCGATGGTGGTGTACGGCCGACCTTCGACGCGCGACGAAGGGGCGCCGCGGCGCCCGCCGAGCAGCACGTCCACGATCGAATAGATCAAGCTTGAGTCGACGGTGACCAAGCCGAAATTGTCGAGCTGCTCGGCGCGGAACACGGCAATAATTGCCGGCAGCGGAATGGAGTTGAGATAATCGCCAAAGCGTATCGACGTGATCTGGTCGAGACTGACCTCGACATTGTCGCTCGTGAAGTTGCGCAGGCTCGTCGTCATCAGCCGCACAAGGCGGTCGAAAACGATTTCCAGCATGGGCAGGCGCTCATAGGAGACCAGCGCCGAATTGATGATCGCACGCACGCCTGTGCGGCCGGCGGCATCATCATCGCCCATGCCGAAGCCGAGCAGACTGTCGATTTCATCCTGATTGAGGATGCGTTCCGTCGTCTGCTCCTCGCCCAGAGGCGCATTCGGATCCCATTCCGGGATTTCTTCCTGAGGCGCAGCGTCCGAACTCATCTACTGCACCAGCATTTCTTCGATCAGCACCGCATTGATTTGCAGCGGCGCGATGACGAGGTTGACCCGGCGCAGCAATTCCAGGCGCAAGCGATAGGCGCCCGCCGAGCCCGAGAGGTCATCGGTGCGCAATTCGCGCAGGAACCCGTTGAACTGATCGCTGACGCGCGGAATGTGCTCACCCAGCGCCGTCACCGTCTCTTCGTTCGGCGCCTCCAGCGTGAGCTTCAGCTTCAGATACGCGGGCCGCCCGTCAGGTCCGGTGATGTTCACCAGCATTTCCGGCAAGGCCACAAACACCGTGTCACCTTCGCCGTAGGTAATCATCGTGCCGTTCGGCCCCGGAATGGGTTCGCCGGGCGCGCCCTCGGCGCCATGACCGCCGCCGCCCTTGGCTTTGCCATGGTCGCCGGCTTCCGCCGCCGCGTGCTGTTCACCGCTCGGCTTCAGCAAGAGGAACGCCGCCGCGCCGCCGCCGCCCAACACAAGGATCGCCGGCAGAATGATAAAGAGGACGAGCGTCTTGCCCGACATCTTCTTCTTCGTCGGCGTTTCACCTTCGGCGCCCTCGCCGCCTTCGGGCGGGCTTGCGCCTTCAGCTTCTTCGGCTTCGTCGCCCTTTTTCTTTTTCTTTCCGAACATAACGGAATCGCTCGCGCACTAAGAACGCTCCTTGGTGCGCAAGACGTGGTTAAGGATTGGTAGCAACTCGGCAAAACTTGCCGGCGCCGCGGCAGAAAAGGCGCCTGTCATTCACCATAAGGCGCAAAGCCGACCCAATAAAATCATGCACTTAGACTCTGGCACGCAGCTTGCGTGGTTAACAGCCATGGATAACGCACTCATGCTCGGCCTGCAGACGCAACGTGTGTTGCAACGGCGGATGGACATCGCGGCCAACAACCTCGCGAACGTCGCCACCACCGGCTTCAAGGCTGACGGCATTTGGCTCGAAGAAGCGGACAATACCGACGCACATGCGGAGGACGCGCCGACCAATATTCGTTTCGTTCGCGACATGGGCGTTGTGCGCAACATGCAGCAAGGCCCGATCGCGCTGACGGGCAATCCGCTTGATGTCGCCATCGAAGGCGAAGGCTTCTTCATGGTGCAAGGCCCGAACGGGCAAACGCATTACACGCGCGACGGCGCGTTTCAGTTAGCCGGTGATGGACGGTTGGTGACCAGCGATGGTTTCGCCGTGCTCAGCGGCGGGGGGGCGCCGATTGTGCTCGATCCGCAAGGTGAAACACCTTCGATCGGTCGCGACGGCGTCATTCGCGTGGCCGGCGTTGAAGCCGGCCGCATCGGCATGGCGAGCTTCGCCGCGCCGGGCGCGCTCTCAAAGGTCGGGGACAACCTTTGGGACGCGCAGGGACAACAGCCGGGTGAGTTTGAAGGCGTGGTCATACAGGGCTCTCTTGAGGGTTCGAACGTACGGCCCGTCGTCGAACTCACCCGTCTCATTGAAATCTCACGCGCTTACCAATCGGCGGCGAAAATTGTTTCGAACACCGATGAATTGCGTCAGCGCGCGATCCAGCAACTCGGCCGATAAGGAAAGTCCCTAGACATGCGTGCACTCTCGATCGCCGCCAGCGGCATGCAAGCGCAACAAACCAATGTCGATGTGATTTCGCACAACATCGCGAACATGAACACGACGGGCTACAAGCGCCAACGCGCCGAATTCCAGGACATGCTCTATCAGAACATCGATCGTCCAGGTTCGACGTCGTCTGCTTCGGGCGCGATCTTGCCGACCGGCATCCAACTCGGCGTCGGCGTGCAGACGGACGCGGTTGGCCGCATCACCAGCCAAGGCAGCATCACCGCCAGCGACAATCCTTATGATGTCGCGATCAGCGGTCGCGGTTATCTGCAAATCGCCCTGCCCTCCGGTCAGACCGGCTACACGCGCGCGGGCAATCTGGCGGTGAATGGCGATGGCTCGATCGTCACCTCTGACGGCTATTTGCTTGAACCGTCGATCACGGTGCCGGCAGAAGCGACGGGCATCCAGATCACGCGCGACGGCGTCGTTGAGGTGACGCTGCAAGGGCAAGTCGAACCGCAGCAGATCGGCCAGATCGAAATCGCCACCTTCATCAATCCGCCGGGATTGGAAGCGATCGGCGACAACCTCTACCTGGAAACGCCCGCGTCCGGCGCGCCGAACACGTCAACGCCCGGCTCACCTGGCTTCGGCACGATCATGCAGGGCTTCCTTGAGCTTTCGAACGTGAACGCGGTCGAGGAAATCTCGTCGCTGATCGTGGCGCAGCGGGCTTACGAGATGAACGCGCGGGTGATCACCGCCGCCGACGAAATGCTCCAATCCACCACGCAATTGCGCTGAGGAGAAACGCGATGCTGCGCTGGTCCTGCCTCTTTGCTTGCCTCTATCTGGTGTTTGCGTCGGTCGCCTTCGCCGAGCCTGTTACGCTGCGCGCGCGCATCGAAGCGAGCGGCCCCGCGGTTACGATGGGCGACGTGTTCGAGGGCGCGCCGGCCGATGTCGCCGGCCGCGCCATCGCGCCATCACCGCCCTCGGGCCAGATGAGCACCATCAACATGCCCGTGCTGCAGGCGGCGGCGTCCGCCGCAGGGCTTCAGTTCACGCCGCCGGCAGGCGTCAACGCTGTGCAAGTTGTTCGCCCTGGCGGCTTGCGCGCGACCCTGCCGGCGGCGGGAGGCCGAACCATCGCCGACGCCGCAATCCGCCGCGGCGATAGCGTAAGCCTCGTCTATCAGGCGCCGGGCATGTCGCTCACCATGCGCGCGCGGGCGCTTGAGGACGGCGCAATCGGCCAACCTATTCGCTTGCAAAACACCTCATCCAATCGAACCATCGAAGCCGTGGTCACGGGCCCCGGCGCTGCGAGAGCCTATCCATGAACCACGATAATCCGATCCGCGCGCTCGCAGTACTTGCACTTGCCGCAAGCGCCACCGCGTGCGCCAGCGTCGACACGGGCGCGATGGCGCAAGACGCGCTTGCCGCGCCGGGCATGGCCTATGATGCGGCGCGCCGCGGCTTGGCCCCGCCGCAACTTGCGCCGGTCGGCACCCCCGCTGCGCTGACCGGCGGCGGCCAGCAGACAATGCCCTATCACCCTGAAGCCGTGGCTTATGAGCCGGCGCCGAATTCGTTGTGGCGCTCGGGTTCACGTAGCTTTTTCAACGACCAACGCGCCAGCCGCATCGGCGACATTCTGACGGTTGAGATCGAGATCGACGACAGCGCCGAACTCTCCAATTCATCGAACCGCTCGCGCGAAGCCTCCACCTCCGCTGGCGTTTCGAACTTCTTCGGCTTGGAGGAAAGCGTCGGCCAATTGTTCAATGGCGCGTTCGATCCAGCGAACATGGTCGGCGGCACGGCAGATTCTGAACACCGCGGCACGGGCGCGATCAATCGCGAAGAGAAGATCGAGCTCACCGTCGCCGCCGTGATCGTCGATCGCTTGCCGAACGGCAATCTCGTCATCGCCGGCCGCCAGGAAGTGCGCATCAATGGCGAACTGCGTGAGCTCACGGTGAGCGGCATCATCCGCCCCGAAGACGTCACCAGCGACAACAAGATCAATCACACACAGATCGCCGAAGCTCGCATTTCTTATGGCGGGCGTGGCTCCATCAGCGCCGTGCAACGCCCGAATTGGGGTCAACGCTTGGGCGACGCGATTACGCCATGGTGAGTGCGTCAAGCTCGGCTTTACCTTTGAAGTCATGTTCAAGGCGTCGCGATTTGGCTAAAGCGTGGTCGAAATGGGGGCGACCATGTTGATGTTCCGCGGTTTCTTGATCATCTTTCTGGCCGGCCTAGTGGGATACACCATCGCCGTGATCGCCAATCACGGGTGGGACCTCCTCTCCGTGTTTTTCGGCGACATGGCCGCGATGGGCTGGCCCGGCCAATTCAATTTAGACTTTTTGGGATTCCTTGCCCTCTCCGCGCTCTGGGTGACGTGGCGGCACGGATTTTCGCCGACCGGCTTCGCCCTGGCGCCGCTCGCCTTTTTCGGAGGGATGGGCTTCCTCGCGCCATACCTGTTGATCGAGAGCATCAGGCACAAGGGAAATGTCGAGGCGATGTTGCTCGGCGCCAAGCGCGCCGAGCAAAGCCGAGTCTAGTTCACCTGCCGGTCCCGCCCCGCCCAATAAGGCTCGCGCAACTGGCGACGCAGAATCTTGCCGGACGGATTGCGCGGCAGCACATCAATGAAGTCGACGCTCTTCGGCGCCTTGTAGTGCGCGATTTTTGAGCGTGCGTAGGCGATGATGTCTTCAGGGTCTGGCGTCACGCCCGGCTTGGCGACAACGATCGCCTTCACGGCCTCGCCCCATTTGTCGTCCGGAACGCCGATGACGGCGACTTCGGCGACGTGCGGGTGACCGTGGATCGCGTTCTCAACTTCCGCCGGATACACGTTCTCGGCGCCCGAGATGATCATGTCTTTGATGCGATCTTGAATGTAAAGGTAGCCGTCTTCATCGAGATAGCCCGCGTCGCCTGTGCGCAGCCAACCATCATTGTTGACCGTTGACGCTGTCGCGTCTGGCTTGCGCCAATAGCCCTTCATATTCGCGGCGGAGCGCGTCGCCACCTCGCCGATCTGCCGCGGCGGCAGCGCGTTTCCGTCCGCGTCGAGGATCGCGATTTCGACACCCGGCATCGGGATGCCCGCGGACCGCATACGCTCATTGCCGTTCGGGTCATGATCCTCCGGCGGCAGATAGACGATGGTGCCGGTCGTTTCCGTCATGCCGTATTGCTGCACGAATTGGCAGCCGAACACGTCCATGCACTCCTTCAACAGCGCCACCGGCATCGGCGACGCGCCGTACAAAATGACCTTCAAGCTCGAATAATCGATTTCCCGCGCACGTGGCGTTCGAATAATGAATTGCAGAGCGGCCGGCACCATGAACATCTTGCCGATGCGCTCGCGCTCGATCGCTTCGAGCGCCTCCATCGGATTGAACTCGCGCGCCACCACATTGCGTACGGCGTTGATGAGCCCCACCATGCCCCACCCCGTGCCGCCGATGTGGGCGATCGGCATGGCGACGTAATTGGTTTCGCCCTCCTGCCATTCGTTCCAATCCATCCGCGCCTCTGACAGCGCGCGGCGCGAGCGCAGCATGTTAGCGTTCGTCAGCATGACGCCCTTCGGACGCCCGGTCGTGCCGGAAGTGTAGAGCAGAATGACCGGGTCCTCTTGCGCCACGGCGACGCCCGGATCGGTGGTCGAGCGCGCGTTGCGCCAAGTTTCATAGAGAGGGTAATTGTGCGCGCCCGACTCCATGGCGACAACGAGCGGCTTCTTTTCGACTTGGCCAAGCGCAGCATCGAGACACCCAACGCATTCCTCGCCAACGAACACGATGGGCGCTTGGTTGTCGTTCAGGATGTAAGCGACTTCGTCCGGCTGTAGCCGCCAGCCGATCGGCGAAATGATTGCGCCGACCTTCGAAGCGCCGAGCAGCACCTCGAAATAATGATCCATGTTCTTGCCGAGGAAAGCGACCGCCTGCCCCTTTCGCACGCCGGCGGCGATCAGCCCGTTCGCGACCTGATTGCTCTGCTTGTCGAGTTGACCGTAGGTGGTGTGACGTCCCTCGAAGCTCATCGCCACGCGGTCCGCACGGGTCCGGCCATGATGGCGCGCCACGTCCCCCAGCGTGTCGACTAGGTCAAATTCTTCCGGCTGCAGCGACGCCGCCATGATCTCGCCTCCCAAAGACTTGTTATTTTTGGGAAGCTTAGCGGGGCTCTGGGGGCTGTATAGCCTCTAACTTCCGATAGCCCGCGCCATGAACGAGGCGAACAGCAGCAGCAACGCCAGGAGGTGTGTCTCCCACATGACCAGGCTTCGAATACGTTTCACCTCGGCTTCAGGTGCGGCGAACGTGGCGTCCGTGTCGGCGGCGCGCTTCCAACGCATGAAGGTTCGCGTTGGGACAACCGAAATCGCCCCGATCACCAGGAAGGTCGCGATCTTGGCCCAGAAGAACGGCTGCGCCTGATAAAATTCCCAACCCTTCGCGCCCCACAGCACGCGGGAGACGCCCGCAAGGATGATGAGCACCGCCGCGACGCCGTAAAACAAGTCGACACGCAACAAGAGCTTCGCCACCCGTCCGTCGACCGGCAAACGCAGAATGAAGAGCTCGGCGACCAGGGCGCCGACAAGCACGAACGCAAAGACGAAGTGCAGCCAAGCCAGTCCGGCGTCGTGATAGAGCATCCTCATCCCCCCACGCGCAGCCTAGCGCATCAATCGTCGCGGTGAACCCGCTCGCGGCGTTCGTGACGCTCTTGCGCCTCCAGCGAAAGCGTGGCGATCGGGCGAGCTTCCAGTCGGGAAAGCCCGATCGGTTCGCCGGTTTCTTCGCAATAGCCGTAGGATCCATCTTCGATGCGGCGTAACGCGGCGTCGATCTTCGCGATGAGCTTGCGTTGACGATCGCGCGTGCGCAATTCGAGCGCGCGGTCAGTTTCGCTCGTCGCACGGTCGGCTAGATCAGCTTCGGCGACGGTGTCTTGCTGGAGCGAGGCAATGGTGGAACGAGATTCTTCGAGGATCTCCTCCTTCCAGGCCAGAAGCTTTTGCCGGAAATACTCCTGCTGCCGCTCATTCATGAACGGCTCGTCGTCAGAAGGGCGATATTCTTTCACGGTCGAGGCCATTTACGAACTCCCGGCGCCCCCTTGAGGCGCCGCCTTAATAGCGTCCGTCCCCGGGCTCGTCCATCGAGCAAGGAAGGCGCCAAAGTCCCTCTATAAAGTCCCTAAAATCTGGGGCTTGCCCATCAAAAGCCAAGGTCAGGCCCTGCCGAGCATGCGGTCCAGCTTGGCGGCCTCTACCGCGAGTCTGATGTCAATTTCTTGTAGGACGGCGTCGAGGCCCGCCTCGCCCGTCGGCTCGCCGGCCCGGCGCAACGTCTCCAAGTCCGCCCGGATCGAACCTGGCGCGCGCCCCGTGAGCAGGCCGGCGGCCAGTTTTTCCAACGTATCCAGGGCATCGCGGCCCCGGCGTGCCTGGCGAGCGCGGCGCTGCCCTGGCTCATCGCCTTGCAGCGCCAAGAGCGCGTCAAGCGGGGTCAACGCCTGCGTGGGCGACGTAGCCGCAGCCTTCTGCGGTTCCTCCATCGATGGCGCAAAGCCAGACGGAGCAGCGCTTCCGGTGCGCTTAGCGCCCGCAGTGGAACCAATGGAACGGCCGCCTTCGATCTTCATGGACGTGCGACTCTCGGCTGCTGCTGTTTCCAGTGCGTTAAACGCCCAGAGTTTGAACCAGCCGTTAACCAAACTGGTCACGTATCGTGCGCATGAAGTTTGTCTCTCATGCGGCGCGCACGGCGTTGCTCGCCGTCGCCTCCGTCGCCGCCATGGCGGCTCCGGTGGCCGTCCCGACCGCTTGGGCCGGCCCACGCATTAAGGACGTGGCCGATTTCGAGGGCGTGCGCGAGAATCAATTGGTCGGCTACGGCCTTGTTGTTGGTCTGGCGGGCACAGGCGACTCGCTTCGGAACTCCCCGTTCACTCGCCAAAGCTTGGCGGCGATGTTGGAGCGCCTGGGCGTCAACGCGTCGAACGGCAATCTCAATACACGCAACGTCGCCGCCGTGATGGTGACGGCGAACTTGCCGCCTTTCGCCAGCCAGGGCTCGCGCATTGACGTCACCGTCTCCGCCTTAGGCGACGCCCGCAGCCTCGCCGGCGGCCAATTGTTGGTGACGCCGCTGATGGGCGCGGATCAGCAAGTCTATGCGGTGGCTCAGGGCCCGCTCGCGATCGGCGGCTTCTCCGCGCAAGGGCAATCCGGGTCGTCGGTGACACGCGGCGTTCCCACGGCTGGGCGGATCGCTTCGGGCGCACTGGTTGAACGTGAGACGCAATTCGACATCGCCAATGCGCCGGAACTGCGCCTGGCGTTGCGCAATCCGGACTTTACGACCGCCCAGCGCATCGCCGCCGTCATCAACGCCACGGTCGGCGCCGACGCCGCGCGCGCAACCAATCCTGGAACGATCGCGCTGCGCCGACCTGCGGATTTCGCCGGCGATATGGTCGCCCTCGTCGGCCGCATCGAAAACCTGGAAGTGGAAGTCGACACGCCCGCGCGCATCGTCATCGACGAGAGCTCGGGCATCGTCGTAATGGGCGAAAACGTGAAGGTTTCAACGGTCGCCATCGCGCAGGGCAATTTGACGATTTCGATCCAGGAGGACCCCTTCGTCAGTCAGCCAGCTCCGTTCAGCCGTGGCGAGACGACCGTCGTGCCCTCGTCCAGCGTGAATGTTGAGGAAGAGGAAGGCGGGCTTGTGGTCGTGCCGGGCGGCGTGGAATTGCGTCAGCTCGTGAACGGACTCAATGCGCTCGGCGTTACGCCGCGCGACATGATCTCGATCCTGCAGGCGCTCAAGGCCGCCGGCGCGATTCAAGCCGAAATCGAAGTGATGTGATGACAGGCCCGATCGCTCTCCCAGGCGCGCCCTTGCCGATCAGCACTGTCACGCCACCCGCGCGCGACGAGGTGCCCGCCGAAATCCGACGCGCCGCGCAAGAGTTCGAAGCCGTGTTCCTGAACCAGATGCTCGCGCCGATGTTTGAGGGGCTGCAGACGGACGGCCTCGGCGGCGGCGGCATGGGCGAAGAAATCTTCCGGCCAATGCTGATTGAGCGCTACGCGCAGTCGCTGACGCAAGCCGGCGGCATCGGCATTGCCGACAGCATCATCCGCGAATTGATGCGCATGCAGGCGGCTGCCGCGCCAAGCGAGGAGACCGCCAATGGCGCTGCTGGCTAACGATGGCAAGGACCGCGCCGAGCAGCTGCTGCTGCTCACAGACCGCCTGATTGAATACATCGCCGAAGAAACCCGTCGCATCGACGCACGTGAGCCGCCTTTGGAAGGCGCGGCCGCCGACGAAAAGAACCGGATGGCCAACGCCTACCGGCTCGAACTCGCGCGCATCAAGCAAGATCGGACTCTGCTCGAGGGCGCGCCGCAGACCGTGCTCGATCAATTGAAGAAGCGCACCACCGCCCTGCATGAGCACCTCGCCCAGCATGAGATGGCGCTTGGCGCGGTAAAGCTCATCACGGAAGGCCTCGTTCAGGCCATGGCCGAGGAAATCGCGCGTCAACGCGGCGGCGCGGCGGGCTATGGCGCCCAAGGGACGCCGCAGGCCCCCGCTGGCCCGATCCCTACGATTATCGATCGTTCGGCCTAGCCATCAGCCTTAACAGGACGCCGCAGATAAACCCCGATCCGGGGACAAGTTCGCCTTTCCTGTAATTCATCTTGCCCTGTGGCTTTGAGGTTGGCTTTGTAGCGGCTTCTCGGTGGGGAGAAATGAAGCACGCGAAGGTTCAAGGAGCGTGGCGTCCGGTGAGGGCGCGCCGCACACCAAGGCACAGCCCGCAGGGGGTGCTGAGCGCGCTCGCCTTCAACTTCTGCTTGTTGCTGCTACCTCTGGCTTCTGCGGCGGCGCTCATCGTGATCGCCCGCGACCACCTCTACGCATATGAATATTCCGACGCGGGTGCGCACGTGGTGCGCGAACGTATCGAGCGCCTGAATGGCGAATTGATCCAACTCGACTTCGATCGCCAGCGACAATGGGACGACCTCGTTTCTATGGAATTGCGCGCCGGCGATCCGCAGGCGGCGCGGGGTTTTCTCTTGTCGGGCGCCGGCATGCTTCCCAACCGTTCCGCCAATGTGCTGACGCAGGCGATCGAAGCGGACGCGTCTGAAGCCGAACTGGAAGTCGCCGCGCTCCAATTGCTGCAACCAAGCACGCGTCAGAACTACCAACAACAAGTGCCTCTGCTTTCACAGCGTGGCGCCGCAATCGCGGCCGCGCGTCCCCCTGATCTCGCCGACGTGCAGGATTTCCAACTCATGGCGCGCGCGCTCCTCGCCGAGCCGGAAACCGATCCGCTGCAATTCGTGTTGGTCGGTTTCAGCCTCGGTCTTGCCGGAGACCTAGCTCCCAGCATGCAGCGCGGCGCCGTTGCGCTGTTGGCTTCAAGCCGCCGCGATGATTATCCGGCGAGCATTCGCGCGGAGGTCGATGCGCTCGTCGCCGCCGCCGTGCCGATAGAAGCGTTCCGCCGCGCCGCGCGCGAAAGCGGCGGCGATCCTGCCGCGTACGAGAACAGCGCCGCCGCCTTTCGTGCGGCGGTCGTACCCGAACACGCGGCGCAATTGCGCGAGATTTTGGCGCAACTTGGCGCGATTAGCGACGCCACCAGCGCCAACACCGCAGCCGCGATGCTGACGCACGCGTTCGTATTGGCGGATCTTCAACGCTTGGTGCTCATCGCCCGGGCAGGCGGCGACCGCGCCGCCGCCGCCGCCAAGCGCCTGCCCCGGGACGGTCGGCTTCTCGACACCGCGCGCGGCGAACTGACCTTCACCCGCGACCTCGTGACAGCGATCTCGCTCGCGGCAGTCGCGGCGTCGGTCTTGGTCGCACTGGTCCTATTCAAGCTCTTCCAAGCGCTGCGGGATGCTTGGCTGCGCATGCGCGCTGAGGACGACGAGCACGGCGATTACGGCGCCGAGCTTATCGACATCAGCAGCAGTAATTGGCGTCCGCTCTAGGCGCGGAAGAGCGTCAACACAGCTTGCGGCTCCGCGTTGGCGATCGGCGCGCTGCCAACACTTTGGAGCCCCTGGCGCACTTGCAGCGCCAACAACCGCGCCCCCTCAGCGTCGAGGTCGTTGCGCACGCCAAGGGCGCCCTCAGCGGCGCCGAGGAAGCCCTGATGCGCTTCCAACGCCCGCGCGCTGTCGATCAACCGGTTCATGGCATCCTGCAACGCCTCCAATGAACGCTGCACGGCTTGGCCGGTCGCTTGGTCGTCCAGCTTCGCCTCGCTGCTGAGGCTGATGACCTCCGTCGCCGCCGGATCCGTTTTCAAGCGCAAGTCGACGCCCGCGATCGTCACGGGCGCGCCGCCCGGTTCGGCGTAGATTTGCAGGGGCTGCCCGGCGATCAATGTCGCGCCCTGCGCAATGGCGCCATCCACCCGCTGCTGATACGCGCCGAGGATGGCGTCGAGATCGGCCTGCGAGGCCGCGCCGCGCGCGGCGACCAGCATCGCCTGCGCGTCATGGCCAACCGCCAAAGCCTGGTGCACCTGATTGATGCCGTCCCGAACACTCTCGCGCGCCGCGGCGATCGAGGCGCCGCTGACCTCGACGCGATCACCAAGCACCGCGGCCTCCGCGCCGCGCGCCGCGCCGTTCGGCTGCTGCCGCGCGAAACGCGCATCCACGCCAAGCGGATTGGCGCTCGTTGCGCCTGGAACGATGCTTGTGACCATGCTGGCCGCTCCTGTTCGGATCGCGAGGCCAGCCCCATACCGGTCGCGCGGCGCACTTCAAGCGCGCTCGCAAGCAACACGAGATTCGTTAATGAAGCGTTAACACTAACGCCGATTAAGTAAGAAAATTTACCGGTCGTTTACAGTTCGCCGGGTTAGTCCTCCGCCAACGCACGCATGTACGCCATGACCGCACGCGAATAGGCAAGCTGACTTTCGCTCGGGTATTGGCGCAATGTTTCTTCAGTCGCCGCGTCGGTCAAGTGCTGCACAAAACGGCCCGCACTCTGATCCAGGCTGACTTCCAATATTTTCGGCGTGACGGTCGCAGCCTGCTCAGCTGCGAGGTGTGCCGCCAAACGCTTTTCGGCCGCTTGCGCGGCCGGTCCCTTCTCAGCTTCGAACTGCGGTCTAGTCGTGAGCGGCAGCTCTGCTGCTGGGGACGCGGGAGTTATGGATCCCATCGCTCATGCCCCTGATGTCTCGGAATTGGCGGAGAGCCGGAGCTCCCCGCCTTTTCCGTCTTACGCTTAGCGGAAGAACGACAGCACGATCGACGGCGCTTGGTTCGCGATCGAAAGGGCCTGCGCACCCAGCTGCTGCTTCACTTGCAGCGCTTGGAGGCGAGCCGATTCCTTCGCGAGGTCAGCGTCGACAAGGTTGCCGATACCCGCTTCGATCGAGTCGCTCAGCTTGCCGAGGAAGGTCTTTTGGACCTCCAGGGCTTTCGCTTGCGCGCCCATCGTGGCGAGATCGCGGTTCAGGTTGACAAGCGCATCATCGATGGCCGTCACGGCCGCCGCGGCGCCCGAGGCGGTCGAGATGTTCAGCGAAGACGTCAGGTTCTCCAGCGCTTGGCCCGTAGCGCCGAGCGTGAAGTCGAAACCCGTGACCGTCAGCTGATTGGTGGCCGCCGCGCCCGGAGCGCCCGTCATCGCCGTACCGGCCGCGCCGGCGCCGAAGACGCCGCCGTCATCCGTCAGCGTGTCGGACACATAATAGCCGACCGTGAACGCTTCATTCGAGTGCAGCGACAGGTCGCCCGTTTCTTCGTCGTACTCAACCGTCACGCGGCCGCTGGTTTGGCTGGCGACGGAGTCGATGAATTGCTGGACGGTGTCGGTCGACGACAGGTCGACGTTCAGCGTGGTGGTTTCGCTGCCGTCGGTGCTGGTGATCGAGAAGCGCAGCTGCGCCGCGGTCGAGAAGTCGAGACCGCCCGACGCGTCTTCCAGGTTGCCATGGACCGAGAGCGGGTCCGTGCCGGCCAGCAACGTGCCGCCGGTGAGCGCGTAGGCGCCCGAGGAACCGCCGATGTCGGTCGTCATCACGTTGAACGTGGACGAGCCGCCAACATTGGTGCCGTTGACGAGGTTCGAGCCGTTGAACGTCGCGGCGTTGGCGATCTGGTCGATCTGGTTACGCAGCGCGTTAAAGTCGGCTTGCAGCGCGGCGCGCTGGTCGTCGGAAAGGTCGGTCGCTTGCGCGGCAACGCCCTTTTCCTTCAATTGCTTGAGGATGTCGCCGATCGCTTCGCCGGCCGAGAGGCCGACGTCGATCACCGACGTCGCACGGTCAATGCCGTCCATAACCGCGCCGAGCGACGCAACGCGGGCGCGCTGGCCTTCGGCGATGGCGAACACGGCGCCGTTGTCCTTAGCGGACGAGACCTTGAGGCCCGTGTTGATGCGTTGTTGGACCTGCTCGAGATCGCGGCCCGTTTGGTTCAAGGATTGGAGCGCGACGAGCGCGCCATAATTCGTGTTTACGCTAGCCATGTGTTTCGGTCCTTCTGGACGATGTTGACCGGCCATTTTGGCCGGTGGGCAAAAGCCCGGAACGCGCAGCAAATCCCCTTAAGGAGACGCACCACGTTGCCTGGATTTTTAAGGAGCAAAGGTTAATCGAGTGTCAGCGCCGGAATGATCCGGGGCCGAATTGCAGAGGAATTATTTGCCTAGTCGCGCGCCGCAAACATGCTCAACGCGACAGCAATCCTTCCATCATGGTGCGATTGATATCGATCAGCGGATCGATCTCGACGCCTTCGCGCAGCACTTGGCTCGAATAGCGCGCCACGAACATGGCCAGCGAGATGATCTGCCCCCGCAGCTCAAGCGGCAGCTGGTTCTTGGGCTGCGAGCAGTCGGCGGCCAGCATGTTCCAAAGCCGACGATTGGAATCCAGCGCTTCCGCTAGGGCGGCGGCGACCAGCTTCTCTTCCTTGGCGCGGACGAGCGCGGCCGTGACCTGACCGAACGCCCGGTATTCCAGCTCGCGCGGAGACTCAGCCTGCGTGGCTGCGCGCTGGTACGCTTTGATCGACATCCCTCAACCCTAAACGCTCTGCCTCATACGAGATGAGTTTCCGGCAGCGCATCAGGGCACGGTAATATTCACCGGCCATTACTTCTTTGGAAACGCCAATGCACTCGCTGAGAATGGCGGGATCGCGGACAACCCCCATGAATTCGGCCAAACGCGCGGCGAATTCAGAATAGGCCTTATCGCGACCGGTCTCATCCAGATACATGAGCATAATCGGGAAGTAGATGCGCTTGGCCGGCGTGTCCGCCTCGTCCTGCTGCATGATGTCTTTCTCACGCAGCACCGAGGCTTTGTTCTGCAGCACAAGGGCTGCACGCCGGTCGCCGTTTTGCACGACTGCGCCGTTCACAACGAATTTCTCGCCCGGCCGCAGTGACAATTTGAGTGGCATGAGCCCTCTTCCCTTCTGGGACTTTCTCAGCGCACCAAACTCAGCCGCATCGGTTAACGAGATATTGCCAGAGCTTGCGTCCGCACAGCGGCCGGCCTTATTGCTGGAGTGGAACAAGTGGGAGCGGTAATGCGGTTCGAAGGCACGAAAGACTATGTCGCTACGGAAGACCTGAAGGTCGCGGTCAATGCGGCGATCACGCTGGAGCGGCCGCTTCTGGTCAAGGGCGAGCCGGGCACGGGCAAGACCATGCTGGCCATCGAGGTCGCCAAGGCCATCGGCGCGCCGCTGATCGAGTGGCACATCAAATCGACCACCAAGGCCGTGCAAGGTCTCTATGAATACGACGCCGTCATGCGCCTGCGCGACTCGCAGCTGGGCGATGCGCGCGCGGCCGACATCGCCAATTACATCAAGCGCGGCAAACTTTGGGACGCATTCGAAAGCCCCGTGCGCCCGATCCTGCTGATCGACGAAATCGACAAGGCCGACATCGAATTCCCGAACGACCTCCTGCAAGAGCTCGATCGCATGGAATTCTACGTCTACGAGATCAACAAGACGATCAAAGCGCAGCAGCGCCCGATCATCATCATCACTTCGAACAACGAGAAGGAATTGCCGGACGCCTTCCTGCGCCGCTGCTTCTTCCACTACATCCGCTTCCCCGATGAAGAGACGATGCGCGCCATCATCGAGAGCCATTATCCGGGCGTGAAAGCCCGCCTCGTCAACGAAGCGCTCAAAATCTTCTACGACATGCGCAAAGTGCCGGGCTTGAAGAAGAAGCCGAGCACCAGCGAATTGATCGATTGGCTGAAGCTCCTGCTCACGGATGACGTCGATCCGGAAACGCTGAAGCAACGCGATCCAAGCAAGCTCATCCCGCCGATGCACGGCGCGCTGTTGAAAAACGAAGCCGACGTCATGCTGTTCGAACGCCTGGCGTTCCTGGCGCGACGCGAGCAGCGGGGCGGGACGAGCTAGTCGATGTTCCAACGCTTCTTCACCGAACTCCGCGCCGCGCGGGTGCCTGTCAGCCTCAAGGAATATCTGACGCTGATCGAAGCGCTGGAGAAGGACGCGATCCCGCCGGACGTGCAGGACTTCTATTACCTCTCGCGCGCGGCTTTGGTGAAGGACGAGCGCCATCTCGACAAATTCGATCGCGTCTTCGGCCAGGTGTTCAAAGGCATCGAAAACACGGGCGATGCTGTGAACGCGGAAATCCCCGCGGAATGGCTGCGTGCGCTCACGGAGAAATTCCTCACCGACGAAGAGAAGGCGCAGATTGAATCGCTTGGCGGTTGGGACAAATTGATGGAGACGCTGAAGCAGCGGCTCGAAGAACAACAGAAGCGCCACGAAGGCGGCAACAAATGGATCGGCACCGGCGGCACCTCCCCGTTCGGCAATGGCGGTTACAATCCTGAAGGCGTGCGCATCGGCGGTGAAGGCAAGGGTCAGGGCCGCGCGGTCAAAGTCTGGGACAAGCGCGAATACAAAAACCTCGACGACAGCGTCGAGCTCGGCGTGCGCAACATCAAGGTGGCGCTCCGCCGCCTGCGCAAGTTCGCGCGCACGGGCGCGGCCGATGAACTCGATCTCGACGGTACGATCAAGAAAAGCGCGCGCGAAGGCTATCTCGATCTCGTGCTGCGGCCCGAGCGGCGCAATGCGGTGAAGGTGTTGCTGCTGCTCGACATCGGCGGCTCGATGGATTCACACATCAAGCTCTGCGAAGAGCTCTTCTCCGCCGCGCGCACCGAATTCAAAAGCCTCGAATTCTTCTACTTCCACAATTGCCTCTATGAGAGCGTGTGGAAGGACAATCGTCGTCGTCACGATGAGAAGACGATGACGTGGGATATGCTGCACAAATACCCGAGCGATTATCGCGTCGTCTTCGTCGGCGACGCCACGATGAGCCCGTATGAGATTACCTATCCAGGCGGCTCCGTGGAGCATTGGAATGAAGAACCCGGCGCGCTCTGGCTGCAGCGCGTCGCGCAAATCTACGAACGCGTCGTGTGGCTCAACCCCACGCCCCGGGCGCACTGGGACCACACGCCCTCGATCCAGGTCATCCGCGAGATCATCGGCGAAAACCGCATGTTTCCGCTGACGATCGAGGGCCTCGACGGCGCCATGCGCGAGCTGAGCCGCTAATCGCCGCGGCCGATTGAACCCGTGCGGCGGCGTGCCTATCACTAAGCGTCAGGAGCCCCTCATGCGCACCTTGCCGCTGATCGCACTCGCCTTTCTCGCCGCCTGCAACGCACCGCCCGCGCCGGTGGACACCCAGGGCGCCGATCCGCGTGTGGTGCAAGCGCGCGGCACGTTGGCGGAGAGCGAGCAGGCCACCATCGCGATTTTCGAAACCGCCTCGCCTTCCGTCGTGCTCGTCATCAGCGGCGGCCGCGCGCCAGGCGGCTTCAACACGGTGGAACTCGGCTCCGGCACAGGCTTCGTGTGGGATGAGGCCGGTCACATCGTCACCAACAACCATGTCGTCCAAGGCCAAGAAGTGCTGGTGCGCCCGCCGGGGGGCGACGAAATCCGCGCCACCGTCATCGGTCGCGCGCCGCAATACGACATTGCCGTCCTCCGCCTAGAGCAGCCAACGCAAGCGCGCCCGCTCGCGCTCGGCACCTCGTCGGATCTTCGCGTGGGTCAAGCAACATTCGCGATCGGCAATCCGTTTGGCTTTGACCAGACCATCACCTCCGGCATCGTCTCGGCGCTCGGCCGCCAATTGCCGACGCAAGAAGGCCGCGAGATCGCCGACGTCATCCAGACCGACGCCGCCATCAATCCCGGCAATTCCGGCGGCCCGCTGCTCGATAGCGCCGGCCGCGTGATCGGCGTGACGACGGCGATCTTCTCCCCCTCTGGCGCGTATGCAGGCCTGGGCTTTGCGGTGCCAATCGACACGGTGGCGCGTGTCGTGCCGCAATTGATCGCCAACGGCCGCGCGCCGATTGCCGGCATCGGCATCGTGGCGGCCGATCAATCGATCGCGACCCGGCTTGGCGTGGAAGGCGTTTTGGTTTGGCAGACCGCAAACGGTTCGCCCGCCGATCGCGCGGGTCTGCGCGGCACCGATCCACGCGGCGGCGTATTGGGTGATGTGATTGTACAAGCGGAGGGTGAGCCGGTGCGTCGCCTAGCCGATCTCACCAACACGCTCGATCGCCTCGGCGTCGGCGGCAATGTGAACCTCACGCTCCGCCGCGGCGATCGCACGCTTCAGGTCAGCGTGCCGATCACCGACATCAGCACGCCGCAAGAAACCGCGACACCAGGCAAATAGCGTTATTTCTTTTTGCTTTGCGACGCGAACAACGCCGCGCCGATCCCGCAAAACACAGCGATCAGCGCAAACACAATCGCCAACGGAAACTCGCGCTCCTCCACTGGCGCGGCGGGCGCTACGGCGGCGAACGCAGAAACCGGAGCGCTCAACGCCACGACAGCAGCGACTTGAAGCATCTTACGCATCGTCCTGTCCTCAATGCGTCATCAGGACTGGAATTTTCGCGTCGCGCACCATACGGGCTGTGACACCGCCGAAAATCTCTTCAGCCCATTTCGGATCTTCATAAGCGCCCAGCACCAAGAAGTCGGCGTTGAAGCCTTCAACCTCGGAGACAATCATCCGATCCGGGCCTTCCCAGCTTTCGCGCACCACCGGTTCTTCGACCTTCACGCCATGGCGCAACAGATAGGTGATGACGCGGCCAATGCCTGCCTCGTCCTCACCCTCGCGTTCGCCGCGCGGATTGGCGACGCACAGGCGCACGGCCTCGGCCTTCTTCAGGAAGGGCAAGGCCGCCTGCACCGCGCGCGCCGCTTCCGGCGTGCCTTTCCAGGAAATGACCGCGCGACGCCCCCATGGGTGCGGGTTAATCCAACGCGGCAACATCAAGCAGGGCCGCCCGCCTTCCAGCACGGCGCCAAGAAAGATGTCCGTATCGAGCCGAGAGCCATCCATCTCTTCCGGCTGGCCGAAAATCACGAAGTCGGCGGTGCGCGCCGCGCGCGCCGCGGCCGCTTGGGAGTCGCCGGCCGGAATATCGACGCCGTGCACGTGCACGCCAGTACCGGCGACGTCCTGCAAGGTCTTTACGGCGGCGTCACAATTTTTGCGAATGGCGGCGCGCGTCTCCGCGTCCAAGCCGCCGACGGCCTCCGCCGCCACGGCGAACGAAATCGGCACGGGCGCTAGCACCAGGGCTTCGAGTTTGCCATCAAACGCCTTCGCGACATTCATCGCCATGCGCAGCCGCGCTACGCCATCCTCGGACGCATCCGCGAAAACCAGGAATTCTTGCCAGCCCATCATCGCCTCCGCCGCCGAAGCGCGCACCCTACAAGCGGGCGACGGCTCTGCAACAGGAAGATCGCGTCCGGGGCTAAGGCGCCGCCCAGACCAGATCGGCGGGGCGATAGCCAAGTGCGGTGATACGCGCTTCGAACGCGCTGCGTTGCTCAGGCGTTATGGTCTCCGCGCGGGTCAGCAGCCAAAGGTAGCGTCCTTCCGGTTCGCCGACGATGCTCCAAGAATAATCATCGGCCCGCTGCAACACCCAATAATCCGCCCAGAACGGCCCGAAGAAACTCACCTCAAGTTTGCCTTCGCCGGCCTCGCCGGTTGGGCGCGCCCGCCCCTCGGCGCTGCGTCTCTCGCCGCTTGCTTCAATACAGGTGTTCAGCACCGAAATGAGTCCGTCGTCGCGGACGCCGTATTCGGCTGTCGCCCGCTGGCAACCGCGTTCAAAGCTATTCGGCAGCCGGGCCTGCTCATGCCAAAGGCCGAGGTAACGTTGCTGATCTATGTACGCGACCGGCAAGGGCTCGTCACTTTGCCTGTAAACAGGGTTTTGTACGCATGCGGCGGTCATCAACGCCATGATGGAGAATAATAGAATACGCATGGCTCGGGATACGCACGGGTTGCGGGTTGGGTTCCCTTTAACGAAAATGGCTCACGAGGGAGTGAGATGAACCGTCGCGCATTCCTGTCAACCGCTGCAGCATGCAGCGTGGTCAGCGCCTCCGCCCAATACGCTGCCGAAGCGCAGCCGGCGGAGCGCTTCGCGCTGGCCGCGCGCTATAGCGCCGAGCGCAATGGGGCGACCTTTCTCGTGGTCCGCAACGGCATCATACTCGCCGAATCCTATTACGGCGTTGCCGCCGACGCGCGCTTGCCGATAGGACACGGCTCGCGCGTGTTCATGCCGCTGCTGCTCGCCTCGCTCGCGCAAGACCGCTTGCTCAGTCTCGACGAGCCCGTCGCCGCGACGCTCGGCGATTGGGGCGCGCATCCTGTGAAGAGCACCATCTCCATTCGCGTGCTTGCGAGCGGCGCAAGCGGCGTCTTCTTTGACCGCCGCGATGCGCGCGATCTGGCCACGGCCATTGCGCTTGAGCCGCGCGAGGCTCCCGGCGTGCGCTTCGTCAACGACGAAGCGCCCTACATTCTATTGACCGAAATCGCGCGCCGGAAGCTTGAAGCCGCCGGCCGCGAGCCAGACCCGGCGCGCTATCTGACTTCCCGCACGCTCGGGCCGATCGGCTGCACGCCGATCGGCTGGACACGCGCGGCGAGTGGCGCCGCGCGTTTTGACGACGGCGTCGCGGTCTCGGCGCGCGGCTGGGCGCAAGTGGGCGAATTGATCCGCCGCGAAGGCGTCTGGCGCGCCGCCCAACTCGCTGACGACGACACGCTGCGCGAAGCCCTGCGCGGCTCCTTCGCGGAATCGCGAGCCGGCTTCGGCCTCTGGCTTGCCGCAATCGCGCGCAATCGCGACGACCTCAATGTCGACAGCGATCTCTGGCGCGCGCAATCGCCCGCGCCCACGGACCTCGCGATGGCCGCGGGCGCCGGCGGACAGCGCCTATACGTCGCGCCGTCGGCCGGTCTTGTCGTGGTGCGTCAAACGCGCGGCGGTGCCGCGCAATGGTCCGACGCGCAATTCTTGTCGCTGCTCTGGCGCGATCTCTAGCGCTGGCGGATCAGCAGGCCGCCGATCAGGCCGAGAAGTCCGCCGCCCGCCGCGCCAGTGATCAGGTTCGCCAGGTGCGCGCCGTTTTCACCTTCGATCAGATTGCTCCACATAGCCGTGACATTGCCCACGGCCTCGACGTTGCCCCCAGCATAACCGGCGGCCAATCCGCCGACCGCGCCGATAATGGTGCGCCCAAGCAGACCGCCGCCGCCGCGCGTGACTGCGCCGAGAATGTTGCCGCCAATCGCACCACCTAAGGCCTGCACAGCCAAAGGTAGGACAGTCGCCATATCCATGATGTTTCCCCTCGCCGCCCACGCCCGGCTTTCCGGGTCGTTGATAGTGCGGCGGCGCCAGAATACGGCTTCCGCAGCGGGAGACAATAAAGATTGCGCAGGCGTAATCTTACTGCACGCGACGCGGGAACGTCTGCAACCGTGACATTGCCGTGTCGCTTGCGACTCATCTCACAGCCAATGCGCACTTACTCACAATCTCATGCGGACTGAGTCGCTGGCGCGACCCAAAAGCCGTGTTAGAGGTCCGGTCCAACAACGATCGGCCCCCCAATGATCGACATTCGTATTGTCTGCACGCATGACGCCGCCAAGGTGGCGGAAATGCTGACGCGCCTTCTCGAGGCGGAGCAGCACGTGGTGCGCTTGACCGTGGGCCGGCAAGCTTATCACGACCTCGAAGCGACCAAGGATGCCGAGGAAGCCGTCCTTATGATCTGGTCGCCGGCGGCCCCCGGCCAGGAATACATGTTGGCCTGGGCCGAGCGCACGGCGCCCGAGCGTCTCGTGGAAATTTCCCGCGCCCCGGGCGCCCCCAAAATCCGGCGTGTCTCGCCAGTGATTGATTTCTCAACATGGCGCGGCGAACGCGGCGGGCGAGCCTGGAATGCGCTGAACGAACGCTTGCGTGCGGTCACCCGCCTCTACGAACCGCCGAAAGGACCTTCACAGCAAGCGGTGATGCTGATGGGCTTGGCGAGCGTCGCCGCCGTCGGCGGCGCACTGGCCGTGCGCATGAACGACATCGCGCCAGCCCAGTCCGAGCAAATCGCGAGTGTCGAGACGATCCAATTTGCCGATGCGGGCGATGCGGGAATCGGCGGCGCGACGACCTTTGTCGAGCCGCCCTCCGCGGATGAGCTCTTCCGCCTGCCGCGTCCGCCGTCACGGATTCCGCTGTTGCCGCATCGCACATCCGCCATCCTTATGGAGCCAGAGCCCGCGCCGGTGATGGATATTCGCGACGCGACGTTGCTGGAGCGCCTGCAAGGCCTCAACCCATTGCGCGAACTCGCGCGCGACGACGAGCACGGCTAAACACCGCGCCGCACGCGCAACCAGTGCAGAATGGCCCAGGCGTGCGCCTCATGGCGCACTTTGGCCAACGCCTCGGTCGAACTCATCCAGACGAGGGCATGATCGGGTTCAGTCGGATCGCCATCATCCGCGGAGAGCTCCACTTCATAGAACGTGGCCAGCGAATTCCGCGGCTCGCTCTTATTGATCCAATATTGGCCAGCGCGGCCGATTACCCGCGTCGGCCATACCGTGAGGCCAGCCTCTTCCTGGAATTCGCGCATTAGGGCCGCGGCTTCATCCTCGTCGGCCTCGATCCCTCCGCCCGGGAGGTCGTATTCGTACGGAGCCTTCTTGCCGATCTGGACGATGGCGATGTTACTTTCGCCCCGCGGACAAATGCCATAGGCGGTCATGCGTTCAAGATAGGTGAGGCCCGATTGGGTCTGGCCGAACTGAAGTGCGAAACGTGTCATCGGCACCGATATAGCGCGATCAACGGTCCCTGGCGATGCGTGTTGAATGAAACGCGCCGCCGTGGCCTAAACCCTCCATGAATCTGGACCGTCTCAACCCCGTGATGCTGATCACCGGCGCGGCCTCGGGCCTCAGCGCCGCCGCCGCGCGCCATTTCGCCCGTCGCGCGCAAGGCGGACTGATCCTGGTCGATGCCGACGAAGCCGGCCTGGAGACCGCCGCGGACGCGATTGAGAACCCGCCTGAGCGCGTTTCGACGCTCGCCTTCGATATCGGCGATCGCGAGCGCTGGGCGCAGGCGACAGATTTCATCCGCGGCCAATACGGCAGGCTCGACTACGCCATCGTCGACGCCAGCGCGGCGCAGAGCGCGGTAACGGTGACCGATGGTGATCTCATCACCTGGACCAGCACTGGTCACGAGCACATCGCGCTCACCCTGCGTGCGCTGACCCAGCTGATGCGCAGCAACGGTCAGGGCGGCGCGATCGTGGTCATCGGACTTGCCGGCGCCGCCGACGTGCTGCGAGCTGCCGCTTTGGACGGCGCAAGCTCCAATGTGCGGATCAACGCGGCAAACCAAGGCGTCGCGCCGATCTGGCGTAACGCCCCATTGTTTCAGGACCTTATCCGCAGCGAGCGCGACGAACGGCGGGCGTTCAAGGCCCTCTCCGCGCTTCCGAACAGCCTCGCCCGCTACGAGGGTCATCTGTTCGAGCTGATCGGCCAACTTCTCTCCGACGATTGCCCTGCCACCGGCGCCACGCTCGTGGTGGACGGCGGTTACGCGCTCTGATCGGATCAGCGAAGCGATTCTCGGGAGCACGCGCGATGCAATCGATCCTGCAACGTTTTATTGGCTTCGACCGCCTACTGGGACCAACGCTGGTGCGGCTCGTCTATTATGTCGGTCTGGTCGGGCTCGCCTTCTTTGTTGGCATGACCATGTTCGTCGGGCTTATGTCGATCTTCACCGGCAATATCGGGCAAGGCGCAATGCAATTGATCGCCGCGCCGGCGATCGGCGCCGTGGCGATCGTCTATTGGCGCTTCCTCTGCGAACTCTTCATGCTCGCGTTTCTCGCCTACGAGCGCATGGGCGAAATCCGCGATCGTCTGCCGGACTATTCCAAGTTCTGATCACGCCTTGAAGCGTTGGACAAGTTCCGGCGGCACACGCTTCAGTTTGCGCGTTTGTGCGTCGAGCATGCACCAGTCTGACTTGATCTGCGCAGCAGGTTTGTCGCCGCCGAGCCGATAAACATCGACATAGCGCGGCCAAAATGGCCCGCGCGGCGCATCATCGACCCAGGTGCGCACTTCGACTTCGTCGCCCAATCGCAGCTGGGCGCGATAATCAACCTCGTGACGCATCACCACCCAAACGAAGTTGGCCACCATTTCCGCGCTCGCTCGCGCACGCCAATGCGCGATGGCTATATCCTGCGCGTAGCGCAGATACACGATGTTGTTGACGTGCCCGAGTTCGTCGATATCGGCGGCGTCCACCGGAAAGCGCTGCGTGAATGTCTCTGCGGCCATGGCCCACACCCTAGCGCGAAACCACTAGTCCGCGTCAGCGGCGAATTTCTCCAAGGCGGCCAGAGCCTCCGTTAGAGCGGCCTCGACCCGCCGCAGAGCCGGCGCCCGTCCCGCCTCATCGGCGGTTTCAGCAGCCTCGCAGGCGGCCGCCAGCGCGGCAAGACCAATGCCGCGCGCCGAACCCTTCATGGTGTGCACGGCCTCGCGCCAGCCGGCGTCGGCGGCGATCGCGCTGCGCCAGCCCTCCACCTGCATTTGGAAGAGTTCCAAAATCTCAAGCTGGAGCGGCCGGTCGGCGCCGGTCATGTGGTCGAAATGCGCACGGTCGAGGATGGTGCTCATGCCTCTCTTCTGCGCCGCGCGGTTTAAGGCGAGGTTACGCCAAAGCCGGACTGGTCTCCGCCGCGCTATGCCGCTTCGCCAGCGAGCGGGCCACAAGAATCAGCGCGCCAATCGCCAACGGATAGAACGGAACCAGCGTCAGCATCGCGTATTCGAGCCCGATCTGCGGCCCATAGAGCGGCGCCAGCCAGTCGCTCACCATGCCGATGTAAAGCGGCCCCAGCCCCATACCCACGAGATTGTTCACGAACAACAGAATTGCCGCCGACGTGCTGCGCTGCTCGGGCGGCGCGATGTTCTGCACGATCGCCATTCCTGGTGCGACAAACATCATGTTCATCGCCATCGGGATCGCCAGCCAGATCAGCGCTGCACTCCACTCTTCTGCAATCACGCCGGCGACGAAGAACGGCACGCCGATTGCGAGCGCCCACGCAGGAATGATCGCAAACGCGCTCGGATTGCGCCGCGCGTAACGGTCGGCGAGGTAGCCGCTGATAAACATGCCGATCGCCATCGCCGCGCCGATCACCAGGCTATAATATTGGGCGATATCGCTCATCTGCGCGCCCTTGGTGCGCATCAACAAAGCCGGCGCCCAGGCGGCGAATGCGTTGAAGACGAAGCTGTAGGTCGCGGCGGCAAGCAGAAGCAGCGCCAGCGTCGGGTTGCGGAAATAATCCCGCACGCATTGCCAGATCGATGGACCGGGCCCCGCGCGCGTGGACGCGCCGTCAAAGCGGCCGCGTTGCGGTTCGCGCACGAAGATCACCAAGAGCAGCGAGAGCAGGACACCGGGCGCCGCCACCGCAAAAAACGCGATCCGCCACCCGAACTCAGCCGCCGCCCAACCTCCCAACGCCACACCAGCTGTCGCACCCAAGGGCACGCCGAGCGACCACAACCCAATCGCACCACCGCGCCGATGGGGTGGAAAATAGTCGGAAATGATCGACATCGACGGGGCGGCGCCGCCTGCTTCACCGACGCCAACACCGATCCGCGCAATCAGCAGATGAGCGAAATTGCCAGCCAAACCGCAGAGACCGGAGAACAAGCTCCAAAGGAAACATGCCGCGGCGACGACGCGCACGCGATTGGCGCGGTCGGCCAACCACGCGACCGGGATGCCAAAGGTCGTGTAGAACACCGCGAACGCAAACCCCGACACCAAGCCAATCTGCGTGTCGCTGAGATTGAGGTCACGCTTGATCGGCTCCGCCAAAATCGAAACGATCTGCCGGTCCAGGTAGTTGAACGTGTAGACCAGCCCCAACAACAACAGGACCAGATACGGGTAAGACCCCACGCGTTGATCTGACGTCGCTCCGGTCATGTGTGCTTCCTATTGCGCGTTTTGATAATCAGCGATGAGCGCGCCGACGATCTCCGCCGTCGGCGCTACGCGCTTTACGGCGCCGACGCCCTGCCCCGCGGACCACACGTCGCGCCAGCGCTTCGCCTGCGCACCGTCAGGCGCACCGAGATTCATAGTCGTCTTCTTTGCGGCCAGAGATTCCGGATCGTAGCCTGCCGCCGTGAGGCTCTCGCGCAGCCAATTCGCCGGCGCGCCCGTCAATGCGGCGGACAACACGATGTCGTCCGACCCGGCGCGCACCGTCATCGCCTTGTATTCGGCGTGCGCCATGCTCTCTTCAGCCGCGATCAGCGAGGTGCCGACATAGACGAGGTCAGCGCCCAGCACCTGCGCGGCCTTCACCGCGCGCCCCGTACTGATGGCGCCGCCCAATACGACAAGACCCCCGAAAAATTCGCGCACCGCCGGCACGAAGGCGAATGCGCTGAGCCCGCCCGTGTGTCCGCCGGCGCCGGCGCTCACAAGCACAAGTCCATCCACACCTGCCGCCACCGCCTTCTCGGCTTGCGCGACCGAATTCACGTCGGCGAGCACGTGGCCTCCATACGCATGTACGGACTCGATCACTGGCTTCGGGCTGCCAAGCGCGGTGATGACGACACGCGGGCGGTGCTGCGCCAGCAATTCCAGTTCTTCGGGCAAGCGCGTGTAGGATCGGTGCACGATCATGTTGAGCGCCCACACAGGATCGTTTTGGCCGCTTTCGCTCGCGATCCGCGTCATCCACGCGTCAAGTTGCTCAATCGTGCGCGCATTGGTGACGGGAAATGAGCCGATAATGCCGGCGCGCCGCGACGCGATCACCAGATCAGGGCCGGACACGAGGAACATGGGCGCGGCGATGGCGGGCAAACGCAAGCCATGGGCCATCCAATCCGGCAGACGCATCGCGTAGTCTCTCCCCCGGCCGCTTCTTGTTGTTGTGT
>NZ_DASVYD010000024.1:0-77663 GCF_036392335.1 Vitreimonas sp. | reverse complement strand
TAACCTGAAGGTCGTAGGTTCAAATCCTACTCCCGCACCCAAAAAGCGCATTCGAGAAAAGCCCCGCTGGCGACAGCGGGGCTTTTTACGTGTGGGCGCGCGGCGTCAGTGATGCGCGTGCGACTCCGTCGGGGCCGAGAGCTTGAGCACCGGCGCAGGACGCGGCACGGAATGCCAAGCGGCGCCGGCTGCGGGGATCTGCGTCCAACGCTGCTCGCCCTCGGCGCAACTCTGAATCACGGGGAAATAGAGCGGACCGCTTTGCGCGGGCAGACGCATCATGACGCCGAATTGCTCGAACTGGTCGGCGGGCAGTTCGCCGCGCCAAGTGATCGCCGTGACGCGCTCCGTGATGGCGCCGCCTTCCGAGGCGATCGGCGTTGCAAGCGCGGCGCGCTCGATCTCCAGCGTCCAGCCAGGCTTCGGCTGCGGCCGGGCGATGTTCACGCCTTCCGGAATTTCCACGCGCACGCTCCGCGTCGGCGAAGCGCCGCAGCCGTGGCTCACGCGCAAGAAGCCGGCGTAATAGGCATTTGGCGCGGCTTCAGCTTCGGCGAAGACGACGTTCGCGTACGCCGTCGATGTCAAACTCAAAGCCAGCGCGCAGCCGGCGGCGAAAAGTCGACGCATTTGAAATCTCCATTAGCTCAGGAAGGCGCGCAATTGCGCGACGGTGCGATCGGGCGGATTGCCGTAGCCGATGATGTCGACAACTTCGCCCCGGGCGTTGACGAGATAGGTGATGGCGGTGTGATTGACGGTGTAGTCGTCGCCGCTTGTCGGTACGTATTCGTAGAACACGCGAAACGCACGCACGAGCCGATCGATCTCGGCGCGCTCGCCCGTGTAACCATGAAAGCGCGGGCCGAAGCTGGCGAAATACGCCGCGAGCACATCCGGCGTATCGCGCGCGGGATCGACGCTGATGAATTCTACCTCGAGGTCAGCAGCGGCCGAGCCGAGCGTGTCGATCGCCGCGCTCAGCTCCGCCACCGTGGTCGGGCAAATCTCCGGACACCGTGTGAAGCCAAAAAAGACGAGTCGCGGCTTGCCGTTGAGATCGCGCCAGCGCACTTCGGCGCCGTCGGCCCCAATCAGGGTGACGTCATCGATCTCGCTTGCGAACGCCGCGTAGGCATTGTCGTCCGGCGCATTGCCGAGCTTGGGGACAACGTGGAGCGTCACCAGCAGAGCGAGTACGCCGATCAAAGCGGCGACAAGGATGATCGGCCACTCTGTCCACCGAACGTGTCGACGCGGTTCAGTGTTCATGGGCATGTGCTCCGGGCGACGGCCGCGGCCGCGCGACGAAGTCGATGCGCAATTCGCCCGCGCGCTCGAAGTGCAGCGTCACAGGCACGCGCTGTCCTTCTTCAAACGGCGCATCAATGTCGAAGAACATGATGTGCAGCCCGCCGGGTCGCAGCGTCGCTTCGCCGCCGGCAGGGATATCGATGCCGCGCACTTGGCGCATACGCATGATTCCGCCTTCCATGCTCATCTCGTGCAATTCCACCCGCGCCGCGCGCGGACTTTCGGCGGAGACGAGGCGATCCGCTTGTGCGCCATGGTTGTGCAGCGTGGCGTAGCCGCCCGCGACGACGGCGCCGGGATTGGTCGTGGCCACCCAAGGATCTTCGATGGTGACGGCGCCAGCGTGGTGTTGGGCGGCGCTGTCAGGCGCGAAGGCAAGGGCCGCCAGCATGAAGCTGGCGGCGACGATGCGGAGTGTTGCGCTGAACACGATGTGGTTCTCCTGAACTAGAAGCGATACGAAACGCCGCCGTACACGGCGCGGCCTTCGCCGGGATAGAAGACGGCGGTGTTGGCGCCGACGGCGCTTGCATCCACGATTGCGCCGAACTCCGGGACATAAGCCTGGTCGCCGAGATTGCGCGCATCGATGAAGAGCGAGACGCCGCTGTCGAAATCCCAGCCGGCATTCAGCGACCAGATTGTGTAGCCCGGCGCTTTCAGCGTGTTGGCGTAATCGACCCATGTGTCGCTCGGCCGCCATTCGACGCTTGGCGCGACGAACCAACCCGACGGATTCGAATAGCGCAACGTGGCGCGATATTGATGCTCGGGCGCGACGGGGATCTGGTTGTCGTCATAGATCGGATCGCCGTCGAAGAAGAAATCCGAATACGTATAGCTCTGGCGCAGCAGCCAATCGGTTGCGAATTCCCAATCCAAGGCGAGTTCGACGCCTTGATGCACACTGTTGTCGGCATTGAAGAACGCCGCTGGCACACCGGTTGCGGGGTTGAAGCTGAGCAGCTCGTTTTCCAGCTCGGCGCGATAAAGCGTGAAGTCCCAAACGAACACGCCCGTGCGGCCGCGCGTGCCGATTTCGCCCGTCCAGGCCTCTTGCGGCTCCACCGGCACAAAGCCCGGATAGGGCGCCTGCACCAACGCGCCATAATGCGGCGGCTCCACAGACTTGGTGATGTTGGCGTAGACTTGGACGCCGCTCTCGCTTTGCCAGAGCAAGCCAATCCGCGGCGCGAACCAATCATCGTCAAGCGAGTCGTTGTTCGCGGCGTTGAGCCGATCTTCGTAGTCGCGCGTGAAGCGGCCATAGGAGCCGCCCGCCACCAAGGCCAATTCGTCGGTGACGAAGACGCGCCCCTCGGCGAACGCTTCCATGCCCGTGGCTTCGCGGCGGCTATCGCCCGCCATAGGAAACATCACGGGGCCGAGGATCTGGTCAACGTGGCCTTGGCGATAGGACACGCCCCAATAGAGATCAGCCGGGCGGCCCCCGAGTTCGCCTTCCCAATCAAAACGGCCGAAAGCGCCTTGGGTTTCGACCTGCTGGTCGATCAATAGCGAGATCGGATGGTAGAGGTCCGTGCTGGTTGCGTAGACGCCGCCTTTGAACAGCAGCGAGTCATTGAAACGCCAACGCGCTTGCAGACTGGTGCGGAACACTTCTTGATCGCGCTGCCAGTCAAACGCCGCCGCCGCGCCGCTCGCAGCTTCCGGATCGGCGAGCGCCTGCGCCAGCGTCAGCGTGCCAGGGACGTTCTGCTCGATGTCAGCGCCGTAAACGATGAGCCGCACCTCGCGATCGTCACCGAAAGAGCGGCCCAGATTGAGCGTGCCGCGAATCTGGTTCTGCTCCGCATGTTCGCGATAGCCGTCGCTCTGCATGCTGGTCAGCGCCGCGAAGGCATCCCATTCGCCCCAGGTGCGCGCGACCTGGCCAGCGACGCGGGCAAAGCCAAATGACCCGGCTTCCGCGCGCAGCAGGTTCTCCGATTGCGCGGTGCGGCCGGTCGGGGTGACAAGATTGATCGCGCCACCGAGCTGCGCGCCGCCAAAACGGAGCGCGTTGCCGCCGCGATACACTTCGGCAAAGCGCGCCGTTAGCGGATCGAGCTTTTGAAAATCGGAAAAGCCATCGGCGTCCGCGAACGGCACGCCATCTTGCGCGAACAGCACGCCGCGTTGGTGATAGCTTTGGTCGAGGCCAGAGCCGCGAATGGAGAAACGCGATTCCTCACCATAGCGTCGCTGCGCGAGCACGCCGGGCACGTCGCGCATAAGGTCCGTCAACCCCGTCGAGGCGCGCGCCTCGAAGCTTTCGTTTGCAACCACCGAGACCGCGCCCGGCGTACGCGCAAGATGGTCGCGCGCGTCAGCAACGACGGGCGGGTCTTCGGGATTGGGGCGTGCGGTGACGATGATGGTTTCGTTGTCGGCGCTTTCGGCCAGCGCGATGCTGGGCGCGAGCGCAAGGGCGCTGACGCACAGCGCGTAAGTCAATTTCATGATGTCCATAGCCTTGAGGTTCGCGACGCGTTAATTCGCCGTCGAATGCAGAGAGAGGCCGCGCCATCAGATGGCGGGCCGCGCGTGCTTAGGCTTGGAGTGGAGGGCCGCGCGCAGGCAGCGGAGGGCCGGTGGATTCCCACACACCGACGGAGGAAGGCTTCGGCGCGCCAACTTCAACAAACGCGAACGTGGGAACTGCGGGCGCGGTCGCGACTTCAACCAAAGTCGGCGCGGCGACCGCAGCGAACGGGCAATGCTGGCTTGTGTCGTCGGAGGCGGGAGCTTCGTCATGGCTGATGGCGCCAGTACGGGCGTCGAAGAAGGCTTCGCCGCCATTGCAGAGCGTGATCGCGATGGTGTCGCCTTGCGCCGCCAGCATGAACCCAGGCGGCAGCAGCGCTTTAAACGTCAGCGCAAACAGCGCGAGCGTGAGCCCCGCCGTGTAGATGCGCTGAAGAAAGCCGCCCCGAGCCATGTGGGCGGTCATAAAGCGATTGCCGCGATGGCGCGCGGCGGCAGGGCGCCGCATGGCGGCTAGCTCTCGATGGCCGCGCGAAGGGCGGCAAGTAAGGGGTGGGCCTGGTCGAGCGCGTGGCCGTCCCACGCCGAAGCTGCGCGCACGCCGAACGTGGCGTTGGTGATCGCGATGGTTGTCGCCCGCTTGGCGTCTTTCGGAGTTATGGTCGTTTCGGAGATCAGTGCGCGCTCCAGCAATTCGGCGCGCACCGTGCCAGGCAAAGCGCCGTCCGTGACTTTTGGCGTCAGCGCGCGCCCGTCGAGGATGAAGATGAGATTGCCCGCCGCCGCGCAGGCGAGGTTGCCGGCCGTGTTCAGCTGAAGGGCCTCATCGGCGCCGAGTGCGCGCGCTTCGCGCCGCGCTGCGATCTGATCGATATAGGATAGCGTTTTGTGCCGGCTGCTGGGCGCGGACTCGTTGCGGCGGATTGTGACCGTGGCGAGTGTGAGCGGGCTGGCGTTTGGCGTGAACGGGGAGATGCGTGCTGAGAGCGTGGCGGAATTGGATTGGCGATCGAGACCGCGTGGCCCCTGCGCGCTCAGGCGCAAATTGATGACGCCGTCTTCAAGCTGATGGGCCTGCGCCAAATCAGAAAAGGCGTTCTCGATCCCGGCAAGATCGGGGCGCGCGAAGCCGAGCGCTTCGGCGCTCGCGGTGAGACGTGCGAGGTGTCGAGGCAAACGCACCGCACGGCCGCGCGACCAGAGGATTGTCTCAAACAAACCATCGCCAAGATAGGCGCCGCGATCGGCGGCATCCGCGTCGCTTTGCTCAATCAACACCCCGTCACGCCAGATCATCATGTCTCTTCTCCAGCGTGACCTAGAATCGCGCGCTTCAAACTCGCGGCCTTGGCGATGGTTTCCAGCGCTTCCTCCCGTGGATCGGAATCCGAGACGATGCCGGCGCCGACATTGAACGCCACGTTCCACCCCGCGCCGTCTTCAGTGCACGTCGCCGTGCGGATCAGCACGCTCGAGTCCATCGCGCCGTCAAAGCCGAACCACACCATCGCGCCGCAATAAGGACCGCGGCCTGAGCGCTCATAGGCGCCGATGATCTCCATAGCTTTGACCTTCGGCGCGCCGGTGATCGAGCCGGGCGGGAACGCGTGCGCGAACAGATCGAACGCGTCGGCGCCATGGCGCAGCACGCCGGAAACGTCCGAGACCATGTGATGCACATTGGTGTAGCTCTCGAGGCCAAACAGGCGCGGCACGCGCACGCTGCCCGGTGCGCAGGTGCGCGAAAGATCGTTACGCATCAGATCGACGATCATCAGGTTTTCAGCACGGTCCTTCTCGCTCGCCAGCAAGGCGGCGGCGTTCGCTTGGTCATCCGGGACGGATGCGCCGCGCGGGCTTGTACCTTTGATCGGCTGTGTGAAGGCATGGAGTGCGCCGTCATGCGGCGTCACCGACAGGAAGCGCTCGGGAGAGTTGGAGACGATCGCATGTTGATCGAGCCGCAGATACGCGGCGAACGGCGCTGGGCTTTGCTTACACAGGCGCTGGAAAAGCGCGAAGGGATGATCGCCCTGCGCCAGCGCGCCCTCGTAGCGCCGCGAAACATTGGCCTGGAAAAGATCGCCGCCACGAATGCGTGCGACGAGCTTGCGAACCATATCTTCGTAGACGGCGCGCGGCTCCGTCGGAGCAAGTGCGCCAGTGGTGCTCGCCGGCGCGGGTGTCTTCGTCGGCCTCAACGACTCCCGCAATCGCGCCGCGCGCGCCTGCGGATGTCCAACTCCAACATCGTGCGCGACGATAAAAGCGCGCCGGTTCGTGTGATCGAACGCGGCGGCGCAATCATAGAGCCCTAGCGCTAGGTCGGGCGTGCCGTCCGGCGAGGCGAAGCACGGGGCGACGTCGAACGCGCGCGCGGTTTCGTAGCCGACCAGACCGGCGACACCGCCGGAGAAGGGCGGTAAGCTCGGGTCGTGCTTTGCCTTGACCGCGCCGAGCCAGCGCCGCGCGGTGGCCAGCGCATCCCGCCCGCCATCAGCACTCACCGTGATGCGCTCGACCGGATCGGCGGCGACATAGCTCCAGCGGCCACGCTCGCCGGCGCCATGCAGCAGCAACGTCATCGGCGCATCGCGGAGGGCTGCGCTCGCGTCGAGCGGATCGCGATAGTCGATCTCCAGAACGTAGGGCGTCACGCGGCCTCGCGGCTGTCAGTCAGGCTCGCCTTATGCGGCCAAGCCGCCAATCGCTCAACGGCGCGGTGCGGCCAGGCTCTCGCAGGGCGCGAGCCGGCGGTGCGCCGCCAGCCAAAACGACGAAATAGCAGCGGGTTACGACGAAAGCGCCGGAAATTGCGACAAGCGGGTCCCCGAACTGCATAGGCGGGCCCCCAAAAGTCCGGCGAATTCGCTAGGTTGTCGCTCATGAGCATTGGCGCGCAAGGTGGGCAAGGCGCATCTGGTGGGGGGAGCGTGTTCGCCCATCCGGTATGGACCCGTTGGGGCGCGCATTTGGCGTTCTGGCTCATGTATCTGTTCATCCGTTCGGCCGCCGCTGGCGCCGACCCGCCGGATGACATGCACGACTTCCCGTACCTCGCGAACCGGGTCCTGGTCGTCGCCACCTATTTCGTGCTGACCGGCATTCTGCTGGCGCTCATCGCCGGCATCCGCGCCGACAAGTCCAATTGGGTGCGCAATCTGGGCCTCGTCTTGGGCGCCTTGGCGCTGGGACCTGTCACGCAATATGCCGAGGAATTCTGGCCGATGGTGCTCGCGGGCTTCGCGCCCGAGGGCTACCCGTTCGTGATCTACCTCTTCCAATTCGGTTGGGCGCTGCCGCTGTGGGGGCTGACGCAAGCGCTGCTCGGCTACCATTTTGAGACTATGGCGCAGGAGCGCGCCGTCGCCCGGGCGCAAGCGCTCGCCTACGACGCGCAGCTCAAGATGCTGCACTACCAGATCAACCCGCACTTCCTGTTCAACACGCTGAACGCCATCTCCACACTGGTGCTGGAGAAGCGCAATGAGCAGGCCGAGAGCATGCTGCTGAAGCTCGCGGGCTTCCTGCGCTACTCGCTCGATCGCCAGCCGACGGAATTGGCCGCGCTCAGCGCCGAGCTCGAAGCGCAACGCAAATATCTCGAGATCGAACGCACGCGCTTCGACGATAAGCTCAAGGTGAGCTTCACGATTGAGCCAGGCTTGGAGGCGGCGCGGCTGCCCAGCCTCATCTTGCAGCCGATCATGGAGAACGCGATCAAATATGCGATCTCGCCGCGCACCGAGGGCGGCGCCATCGATGTGTCCGCCTTCCGTGAAGGCGATTTGCTGCGCATTCGAATCGATGATGATGGCCCAGGCCTGCCGCCGGAGGGCGATCCGCGCCGCCGGCGCGGCGTCGGCCTCGCCAACGCGCGCGAGCGACTTGAACTGATCTATGGCGACCGCGCGGGCCTGTCCGCGCAAAACCGCGAGCCCCACGGGTGTCGCGTCGAAATCTGGTTACCCCTGGAGGAACAAAGTGTCGGCCGAACCCCTGCGCCTGCTCTTAGCTGACGACGAACCGTTGGCGCTGCGCCGCATCAGGCTGGCGCTGCAATCGATCCCGGACGTGGAGATCGTCGGCGCCGCCAGCGATGGCGAGCAAGCCATCAGCGCCATGCGCGATCTGAAACCTGATGTCGTGCTGCTCGACATCAAGATGCCGTTGGCCGATGGCTTTGAGGTCGCGAACGCGGTGGAGGATTCCGGCGGCCCGGCGGTGATCTTCGTCTCCGCCTATGATTCTTACGCCCTGCAGGCGTTTGAGACATCGGCTGTCGACTACCTCGTGAAGCCGGTGGAGTTTGAGCGTCTGGCCTCGGCGCTGGATCGCGCCCGAGAGCGCCGCGCCGCCAAGGATGCAGGCCGGCGGGCGGAAGAACTAGCATCGGTGCTCGACGCCCTGAAACGCGAAGCGGAGGACCGCGAAGGCCCGCGTTATGACCGCGAATTCTGGATCCGCGATCGCGGCCGGTTCTTGCGGGTGCCGGTGATGGATGTGGATCGTATCGAAGCCGAGCGCGATTACGTGCGGCTTTATTGGGAAGGGCGCACGCTGCTGCATCGTGAGACCATGTCGCATCTGGAAAAGAAGCTCGATCCGAACGTGATGCTGCGCGTGCATCGCTCGGCCTTCGTGAATTGGAAGCGGCTGAAAGCGGTGCGTCGCGACGCCAACGGGCGCCTCATGGCTGTGCTTGAGAGCGGCGACGAAGTGCCGGTAAGCCGCGCCTACGCCCAGCGCGTCATGGCCGAGATGAAGCAGCGCAGCTAAAAAAGCGGCGGGCGGTGTGAGCCGCCGCGCCGAAGTGAAAGGCATAAGGCAGACGAAGAGTTCGTCTGGCTTAGGGATGCGCGCACGTTCGGTTTTGGATGCATCCGCCGCGAGGCGGCGCTAAAGCTCTCCGGCAAGGAGACCTCGCATGCGGGACAAGCTTATCGTCATCACCGGCGGCTTCGGTGCATTGGCGCGCGGCGTGCGCGAGGCGGCACTGGCGCAAGGCGCGCGCGTGGCCTCGATCGACTACGCGCCGGCGCCCGCTGAGTTCGCCAACGATCCGCTGGCCCTGGGCGGCGTCGACATCACTAAATTCGAAGCCGCGTCCGCGGCGTTCAAACAGATCAACGACAAGGTAGGGCGCATCGATGCGCTGCTGAACATCGCCGGCGGGTTTGTTTGGAAGCCGCTCGCCGAGGCCGATGGCGCCACCTGGGACCGCATGTACGAGATCAACGTGAAGACAGCACTGAACGCGACCAAAGCGGCGCTGCCATATCTCGAAGCGTCGCGCGGCGCGATTGTGAATGTCGGCGCTGCGGCGGCATTGAAGGCCGGCGCCGGCATGGGCGCTTACGCGGCGTCGAAGGCCGGCGTGCTGAAGCTCACTGAAAGCTTGGCCGAAGAGCTCAAAGGCAAAGTCCGCGTCAACGCCGTGCTGCCCTCGATCATCGACACGGCGGCGAACCGCAAAGACATGCCGAACGCGGATTTCACCGCCTGGGTGCAGCCGCAAGAACTCGCGAACGTCATGCTATTCCTAGCGTCGGACGCCGCCAGCGCCGTGACCGGGGCGCTGATTCCCGTGACAGGCCGGGTCTGATCAGAATTTGCCGTGCCGGCCTTCGCCGCTGCTAAAGCGCGCGGCCCCGTCTGCAGTTTCACCTGAGCGCAGCGTGTTCAAGCCGTGGCTGATCTCGTTATCGATCGCGGCGCTCTCGTCCAAATCCCATTGCTCCAGCGCCGACATCCGATCGTTGCGCATGCACGCTTGCGGAAACGCCGCGATCTCTTTCGCCAGACTGACGGCATGGGCGAGCGCTTCACCCTTGGGCGCGAGCCGATTGGCGAGGCCGATCGCCAACGCCTCCTGCGCATCGACGGGGCGGCCGGTCAGCATCAAATCCATCGCGCGCGAATGGCCGATCAGACGCGGCAGCCGGATCGTACCCGTGTCGACAAGCGGTACGCCAAAGCGGCGGCAGAAAATGCCGAAGGTCGAACCTTCCGCCATCACGCGCAAATCGCACCACAAGGCGAGCTCGGCCCCGCCTGCGACGGCGAAGCCTTCGATTGCTGCGATGACGGGTTTGCGGAGCCGCAAGCGAGATGGGCCCATCGGCGCGAACGAATTCACGCCGCCAAGCTCAACCCGCTTGCCGCTTTCGCCCTCAGCCAGCGCTTTAAGATCAGCGCCGGCGCAGAACATGCCGCCCGCGCCCGTAAACACGGCGACCGACGCGCTCTCATCCTCGTCGAACGCCAGAAACGCCTCAAAGAGCTCACGCGCCGTCGCAAGATCGACGGCATTGCGTCGCTCGGGCCGGTTGATGCTGATGATGGAAACAGGGCCGTCGCTGCTGATCAGGATGTTGCTCATTGGAGCCTCCATGCGCGCGGCAAGTGGGCGGACACGCATGGCATGCGCGCCCGCCCGTTGACGCTTAGCGCGGCGCCATGCGGATGCCGCCGTCGAGGCGGACATCTTCACCGTTGAAGTATGAGTTGCGGCACATCTCCACCGCGAGGCTCGCATATTCTTCCGGCATGCCCAGACGCTTCGGGAACAGGACCGAGGCGCCGAGCGCGGCCTTTACGTTTTCCGGGGCGCCCTGCAGCAGCGGCGTGTTGAAGATGCCCGGCAGGATCGTGTTGACGCGGATGCCTTCGCTCGAAAGATCGCGCGCGATCGGCAGCGTCATGCCGACAACGCCGCCCTTCGATGCCGAATAAGCGGCTTGGCCGATTTGGCCGTCTTCGGCGGCGACGGAAGCCGTATTCACGATCGCGCCGCGCTCGCCGAACTCGTCTGGTTCCAGCGTCATCATGCCGGCCGCCGATTTCGCGATGCAGCGGAAGGTGCCGACCAGATTGATTTGGATGATGCGGTCGAAATTCTCGAGCGGGAAATGCTTGATCTCGCCGCTGGTCTTGTCGCGGCTCGCCGTCTTGATCGCGTTGCCGGTGCCGGCGCAATTGATCAGGATGCGCTCTTGGCCGATCGCGGCGCGGGCCTTGGCGAAGCCTTCATCGACGCTTTGATCATTGGTCACGTTCACATTGCAAAACACGCCGCCGAGCTCTTTGGCGACCGCTTCGCCTTTTTCCGCATTCATATCGAAGATGGCGACCTTCACGCCTTCCTTCGTCAGCGCGCGCGCGGTGGCCGCGCCCAGACCGCTCGCGCCACCGGTAATGACGGCAGAGATTCCTGACAATTTCACGTTACGCCTCCCTTGAGATTTCGGGTGCGACAGCGCGCGCCGCCGCCTTCGCTGACGGTCTTATCGGAGCGCCGCAACGGAAGGCCAAGCCCGATTTTGCACCGAGGCGCCCTGTCGGTATCGACAGGGTCAGGTTTGCTTTGGCATCAGCGCGTCGTCGAGCGCGTTAGCGCGCTTGGCGGCGGCGCGATTCTGCAAGCGCGCGACATAATCGACGAAGGCCGGGCGCTTTTCCATGCTGCCGAATTGCATGCCCCAACCGATGTGCGAACCAAGATAGACGTCGGCCGCTGAGAAACGCCCGCCCAGCAGATATTCATTCTGCGAGACCGCTCTCTCGAGAACGTCGAGCACGAGGGCATGGGATCCGTACCCAACCATTTGTTGGCGCTCCGCATCGGCGGTGACGCCCAGTGAAGCATTGGTGGTGGCGGCCTCCACCGGGCCGGCGGCGAAAAAGAGCCAGCGATAATAGGGGCCCCGCATTCTATCGGTCGGCGCAGGGGCGAGGCCGGCTTGGGGGAAAGCGTCCGCCAGATAGGCGCAGATTGCGGCGCATTCCGTGACCACGGTTTCCCCGTGCTTGAGCGCGGGCACTTTTCCCATCGGATTGATCGCCAAATATTCCGGCGCCTTCATTGTCGTGCCGTACTCGAGCACGACCGTCTCGTAAGGCGCGCCGACCTCTTCCAGCATCCAGCGGGCGATGCGGCCACGGGACATGGGGTTCGTGTAAAATACGAGTTTGTCGGCCATGGGTGTCTCCCTCTTATCCCCGTGAACAAAGCGCGAACTGCGCCACGGTGTCAAGCAAGACGTTGGCCTCGAAAAGCGGCATAAGCCGGAGCATGGCTACGAAAAAATCTGTCACGCTCTATGGCATCAAAAACTGCGACACGATGAAGAAGGCGCGCACGTGGCTCGATGAGCACGGCGTCGCTCACGTATTTCACGACTACAAGGCCGAAGGGATCGATCGAGCCACGCTGGAGCGCTGGGCCAAGGACGTCAGTTGGGAGGTGCTGCTCAATCGCGCCGGAACGACGTTCAAAAAGCTCCCGGACGAGGATCGCGAGAACATCACCGAGAAGAAGGCGATCGCGCTGATGCTGGCGCAGCCCTCGATGATCAAGCGCCCTGTGCTAGAGATGGGCGGCAAGCTTACCGTCGGTTTCAAGCCCGATATCTACGCGAAGCTTTTCGCCTGAGCCGTGCGCCGCACATGAAAACCGCCGCCTTAGCTGGACAGGCGCGCGTAATGCCGCCATCTCCACGCCGTTGTCATGCCCCGTATTTCGCACAAATTCTGCGTCGCGCCGCTCATGGATTGGACCGACCGGCATTGCCGGGCGTTCCACCGTACGCTCACGCGTCGGGCGCTGTTGTACACCGAGATGGTGACGGCGGATGCTGTCATTCATGGCGACCGCGAGCGCCTGCTGGGTTATTCCGAAATTGAGCATCCCGTGGCGCTGCAGCTGGGCGGCAGCGATCCGACGAAGATGGCGGGGGCGGCGCGCATCGGCGCAGCCGCTGGCTATGATGAGATCAATCTCAACATCGGTTGCCCGTCGGATCGCGTGCAATCGGGACGCTTTGGCGCGTGCTTGATGCGCGAGCCTGAACTCGTGGCGCAGCTGTGGCGTGCAGCGCAGGAGGCTGCGCCCGATACGCCGGTGACCATCAAGTCGCGCATTGGCGTCGATGACCAGGAGCCGCGCGAGGCGCTGTTTGAACTGGTGGACCGTGCGGCGCGCGAGGGCTGCACGACCTTCATCGTGCATGCGCGCAAAGCATGGTTGAAGGGGCTGTCGCCCAAGGAAAACCGCGAAGTGCCGCCGCTCGATTACGACTTGGTGCGCGAACTAAAGCGTGTGCGGCCAGGGCTTGAAATCGTTCTCAACGGCGGCTTGCGTGATCTTGATCACGCGTTGGAAGAGAGTCCAACGCTTGACGGTGTGATGTTGGGGCGCGCGGCGTACCAGACGCCGGTGACGTTGATGGAGGTGGATGCGCGCATCTTTGGCGCCGCCAATCCCTCGGCCAGTCGTGAAGCGGCGGTTGAAGGACATCTCCCCTATGTCGAGGCGCAGCTGGCGCGGGGCGTGCCGCTGCACGCCATGACGCGGCATATGCTGGGGCTCTTCAACGGCAAGCCTGGTGGGCGCGCCTGGCGGCGCGTGCTGTCGGAACGCGGCGTTCGGAACGGTGCAGGTGTTGAAGTCGTGCGCGACGCGCTCGCCGAGATCGCACATGCGGGCGCCCGGGCGGCATGACGGGCGATTTGGCGCTCTTCGTTGCTGCGCTCGCAGGCGCGGGGTTGTTTGCGGGCTTTATCGGCGGTCTTTTCGGCATAGGCGGCGGCGTTGTGATTGTGCCGGTGCTCTACCTGGTGCTGACCGCGCTCGGCGTTGACGAAGCTGTGCGTATGCACATCGCGGTGGGCACGTCGCTTTCGACCATCATCTCCACGTCGTGGCGTTCGTTGGCGACACACACCAAGGCCGGCGCCGTCGATTACGCGGTCCTCAAAGCGTGGGCCCCGTGGATCACGCTCGGCGCGTTGATCGGTTCGGCGCTGGCGGGATTGGCCAATACCGAAGCGTTGCTGATCGTGTTCGGGGGCGGGCTCTTGCTGGTGGCCGCGCAAATGGGGTTCGCCAATCCGAACTGGCGCATGTTCAGCGAATTGCCGGGCGGGGCCGCGCGCGCATCGATCGCGGGCGCCATCGGGCTGCTCTCGGCGATGATGGGCATTGGCGGCGGCGCGTTTGGCGTGACGGTGATGACGTTGTGCGGCCGCCCAATTCATCAGGCGGTGGCGACCGCGTCTGGCTTTGGCGCGGCGATCGCGGCGCCGGCCGCGATCGGTTATGTGCTCGCCGGATGGGGGCGCGAAGGTTTGCCGCCTTGGTCGATGGGCTTTGTTAGCGTGCCGGGCTTCATCATGCTGGCGCTGCTCACCGCGATAACCGCGCCGATTGGCGCGCGACTTGCGCATCGCTTGCCGCAATTGACGCTCAAGCGCGCGTTCGCGCTCCTGCTCGCGCTCGTCGCCGTGAATATGCTGCGTGAGGCGTTTACCTGACGAGCGGATAAATCAGCGTGATGGCCACGATCAGCACCGCCCAAAAGACAATGCCGCCCAAGGCGCGCCCGCCGTCGTCGCGAAAGCGCCAGAACCCATAGCCGGCGCCCGAGACGAGCAAGAGCGCCATCAGCAGATAAACGAGCTGCGGAATATCGACGTCGCCGGGGAAAATGTCCGGCCGCGCCACGCCGACGGCGGCGACGGCCAGGAGTACGATGACCACGGCGAGGCCGAGTTCGCGGCTCATGCCCCAAGACCCCGCGACCGCGCGAGCCGCGCGGGGAGCTCCGCCATGATGGCTTTGCGTTGAGGCTCTTCGAGTCTGCCCCAACTGGCGATCTCGGCGAGCGTGCGCCCACAGCCGATGCAGAGACCGGTCTGACCGCTGACGGCGCAGGTCTTCACACAGGGGCTTGAAATGGGCGCGGCGCTCATGGGCGCGAGCTAAGGGCGCGACGCATAGGCTGGCAACCATGTCTTGATTTGAATTAATCGAAAAACGATAAACTCACATTGACATTCGATGCAGTTTATCGTATTTCGATATCAGCCTGAAATCGCGGCAAGGAAGCATCCGAAACCATAATCGGCTGCATCTCAACAGCGAGGACGGGCGATTGCGCCGACCTTTGCCATTTCTGGAGGATCAGATGCGTTTCGCTGTGGTCGCCACCTGCGTTGCCGCCGTGGTTGCGGTGCCGCTCGCGGTTGAGGCGAGCGGCCCCCGGATGAGCCGATCGGAGTTTCTGGCCGCGGTCAGCTGCGTCGCCCGGCAGAGCGCCGGCGCGCCGCAGGGCGCCTTCGCCGCTGTCCAAGCCCAACTTAACGCAGAGGCCCGCCGCCACGCGCCGGCCACGGCTGCGGAGGCGCGCGCGCGCTCTCCAAGCTGTGAACGGCGCCGTGGCGGAGGATGGGACTATGCTCGGCGCTGACTCGGCTGCCTGCGAAGGGGCGGCGTTGATCGCGCGGGCGCCCGCGCAGAGCGCGGCTTAAAGTGCGAGGGAGGGTGCGATGAAAGCGTGGATGCTGGCGGGCCTTATGACGGTCGCGATGGCGCCGATGGCGTACGCTGCGGAAAGCGCAGTCGCATGCCAAGTTGACGATATCCGCCGCGCCACGCAGGAGCGCGCCGAAGCGCCGCCGCCCGCGCCGAGCGCTCCGGGCGCTGCGCGCGCCGCCGTCGCGCAACGTGACGCTACGGAGAGTCCGGCGCGCAGCGAGCCACGTCGCCGCACTGGCAAGCGAATCCCCGACGCTGAGTTGATAGGCCCGCGCAGCACTCTATAGTCCCGGTTCAAGCGCGCGATCAGGCGCGCGCATCAATGGGCCGGATCATGGATCTTGAATTTTCGCCGGAAGAAATCGCGTTCCGCGATGAAGTGCGCACCTTCATCGAAGAGAATTACCCGAAGCACCTGAAAGGCAAGGTGTTCCGCGAAGACCTCTCGAAAGAGGACTTTCTGGCCTGGCATAAGATCCTCGGCAAGAAGGGCTGGTCGGCCCCGGCGTGGCCGAAAGAATATGGCGGCACCGGCTGGACCGCGACGCAGCGCTACATCTGGAACGAAGAGAACGCGCGCGCGGAAACCATTCCACCGCTGCCCTTCGGCATCTCGATGGTCGGCCCGGTCATCTACACGTTCGGCACGCCCGAGCAGAAGCAACGCTTCCTGCCGGGAATTCTCTCGGGCGATGTGTGGTGGTGCCAAGGCTATTCCGAGCCGGGCGCGGGCTCCGACCTCGCTTCGCTGAAGACGCGCGCGGTGCGCGAAGGCGATCATTACATCATCAACGGCCAGAAGACCTGGACCACGCTCGGCCAGCACGCCGATTGGGGCTTCTTCCTCTGCCGCACCGATCCCAGCGCGAAGCAGCAAGAGGGCATCAGCTTCATCCTCGTCGACATGAAATCGCCGGGCGTCTCCGTGCGCCCGATCAAGCTGCTCGACGGCGGCCATGAAGTGAACGACGTCTTCCTCGAGAACGTGAAGGTGCCGGTCGATCAGCGCATCTACGAAGAAAACAAGGGTTGGACCTGCGCCAAATTCCTGCTCGCCCATGAACGCGCCGGCATCGCCGGCGTCGCGCGCTCGAAGAAGAACGTCGAGCGCTTGAAGAGCATCGCCAAATCGGAAATCGGCGACGACGGCAAGCCGCTGTTCGAGGATGACGATTTCCAGCGCAAGCTCGGCGAACTCGAAATCGATCTGGCCGCGCTTGAGATGACCGAACTTCGCGTGCTCGCGCGCGAGCAAGCCGGCAAGGGCCCGGGCCCCGAAAGCTCGATCCTCAAGATCAAGGGCACCGAAATCCAGCAGCGTTTGACCGAGCTCACGATGGAAGCGGTGGGGAATTACGCGCAGCCATTCCCGCGCGGCGAGGGCGACAACGAATTCGCCATCGGCCCCGATTACGCCGCCCACACCGCGCCGATCTATTACAATTGGCGCAAAGCCTCGATCTATGGCGGCTCCAACGAGATCCAACGCAACATCATCGCCAAGATGGTGCTCGGTCTCTAATCGCGCGCCGCACACGAACACGCTTCAGGAAACGTTCCGATGAATTTCGACTACACCGACGAACAGAACATGCTGCGCGACTCGATCGCGAAATGGGCGGCAGGTCAGTACGACTTCGACAAGCGCCGCGCCGCGCTCGCGAGCGAAGACGCATGGAAAACCAATTGGGCGACGTTCGCCGAATTGGGCCTGCTGGCGGCGCCGCTGCCGGAGGATTTCGGCGGCCTCGGCGGCGGCGCGCTCGATGTCAGCGTGGTGATGGAAGAATTCGGCAAGGCGCTGGTGGTTGAGCCCTATGTGCCGACGGTGGTGTTGGGCGCCGGCGCGCTGAAATATTCGGGCTCCGCCGCGCAGAAGGAAGAGCATCTGAGCGCCATCGCCGGCGGCGAGCGTATCATCGCCTTCGCCCAAGCCGAGCCGAAGAGCCGCTGGGCGCTGAACGATGTCAGCACCACCGCCAAGAAGGATGGCGCGGGCTATGTGCTGAACGGCCACAAGGCCGTCGTGCTCGGCGCCCCGCAAGCGGACACGCTTCTGGTCAGCGCCCGCACCGCCGGCGGCCAACGCGACGCCAAGGGCATCTCGCTTTTCCTCGTGCCGAAAAACGCCAAGGGCGTGACGACACGCGATTATCCGACGACGGATGGGACGCGTGCTTCGGAAGTGTATTTCGAGAACGTCTCGGTCGGCGCCGATGCGCTCGTCGGCGCCGCTGACGGCGCGCTCTCGGTCATCGAACACATCGTTGACGACGCCAACGCCGCCTATTGCAGCGAAGCTGTCGGCGCCATGCGCATGATGACCTCGCTGACGCAGGAATACGCCAAGACGCGCAAGCAATTCGGCCGCCCGATCGCCGAATTCCAAGTGCTGCAGCACCGCATGGTCGACATGTTCATTGCCTCGGAGGAGTCTTACTCGATGGCGCTGCGCGCCACGATCAAGCTTGGCGAAAACGATGTGGAACGCGCGAAGGCCGTCTCCGCCGCGAAAGTCTCGATCGGCAAAGCGGGGCGCTTCGTCGGCCAAGCCGCGGTGCAAATCCATGGCGGCATGGGCGTCACCGACGAAATGCGCGTCGGCCACTATTTCAAGCGCGTCACCATGATCGACGCCACCTTCGGCAATGTCGACACGCACTTGAAGCGCTTCACCGCGCTGACGGCGAAAGAAGCGGCCTGAGGCTCCACGCCTCATTGCTAAAGCAGAGCACGCAGCGTTTGCTGCGTGCATGAGCGCGGCCAACATCGAGGTGCTCTACAATGGCGTTTGCCCGGTGTGCCGGGCAGGCGCGTGCGATCTTGAACGCCGCGCCGCCGCTGCGCGCGCTGGCGTGATCTTCACCGATGTCGCGCAACACAGCGATGCACTCGCGCGCGCGGGCGTCACGCTCGACGACGTGCGTCTGAAGCTCCACGCTATCACGCCCAACGGCGCATTATTGCACGGCATGCCCGCGGTTGCTGTCGCCTGGGCCGCAACGCCGCCATATCGCTGGCTGGGGCGCTTATTCCAGCGATGGCCATTCACCTGGCTCGGCGCAGCTGGGTATCACATCACCGCGCACGTCCTCTGGACCTGGAACCGCGCCTGCGGCCGCTGGTAACTCCCGGACCGCCGGCTTCTAGCCGGCCTGCCAGCCCATCGAGCAAGCGCATGCGTGCGTCGGTAGCTGCGGTACTGCTGCCAGCGACGGCGCCAGCGCCTAACAATGTCCGAATCCGGCGAGACGCCACAGCCAGAAACCCCCATATTCCGCCCATGCTCGACACAGAGACCTGCCACGCCGCGTGCGACGCCAAGGATCGGCGGTTTGACGGGCGCTTCTATGTGGGCGTGACGTCCACCGGCATCTATTGCCGCTGCATCTGCTCGGCCCGCACGCCCAAGCGTGAGAATAGGACGTTCTGGCCGTCAGCGGCGGCGGCGGAAGCGGCGGGCTTCCGCCCATGCTTGCTCTGCCGCCCCGAACGCGCGCCAGGGCTTGCACCGATCGACGGGCCGGCGCGGCTCGCGGCGCAAGCTTATGTGCGTATCGAAGCCGGCGCGCTCGAAGAGCACGGCCTTGAAACCTTGGCCGACGATCTGGGCATCACCTCGCGCCATCTGCGCCGCGTCATGAATGCGCAATTCGGCGCAAGCCCCATCGAGATCGCGCAAACGGGCCGTTTGCTCGCGGCGCGGCGCCTGCTGAACGAAACCGCACTCTCGATCACCGAGATCGCGTTCGCGTCCGGGTTCCGATCGCTGCGCCGCTTCAATGCGACGATGAAGGATCGCTACGGCGCCTCGCCCTCGCAAATGCGCGGCCGCAAAACATTGACGCGCGGCGAGAGCTTCACCGTGAGTCTGTCGCCGCGCGGCGATTACAACATCGCGCCGATGCTCGACTTTCTGCGTATGCGCGCGCTGCCGGGCGTGGAGTTGGCGACCAAGAGCAAATATGCGCGCGTGCTCAAAATGGGCGAGGCGTTGGGCTGGCTCGAGATCGGCATGGGGCCGAAAGGCTTGATGCTCACACTCTCCGAAAACCTCGCGCCACATTTGCGCCCACTCGTCGCGAACGTGCGCGGCGCCTTCGATCTCGATGCGGAAATGACAGCCGTGGATGCGCTGCTCAGCGGCGATGCCGAACTGAAAGAGGATGTGAAGCGCGAGCCGGGCGTACGCGTGCCCGGCGCGTTGGATGGGTTTGAAACCGCGATCCGCGCTGTGCTGGGCCAGCAAGTCACCGTCGCCGGCGCGCGCACGCTGACAGAGCGGCTCGTCACGCAATTCGGCGCGCCGCTGGAGCGAGGTCCGGAAGGCCTATCGCGCGCATTCCCGGACGCCGCGCAACTTGCAAACGCCGGCGCCGAAGCCATCGCCAAGATCGGTCTGCCGCGCAAACGCGCGGAGACATTGCATCATCTGGCTGTCGCTTCCAGCGAAGGCCGCTTGCCGCTCGCGCGCGGCGCGATCGCGGCCGGACGCGCAGCCCTCGCGCAAATTCCCGGCATCGGCCCGTGGACGATCGAATATGTCGCCATGCGCGCGCTCGGCGATCCCGACGCATATCCGGCGACAGACATCGCGCTCATCAATGCGCTCGGCCGCAAAGGCGAGACGCTGGATCAACTCAAGCCGTGGCGCGCTTACGCCGCTGTGCGCCTCTGGCGCCGGGCTGCGCGCAAAGGAGTCCGCACATGATCTCGACGATTTACGACAGCCCCGTCGGCCCGCTCACATTGATCTCGAACGGCGCAGCGCTCGAACATCTCGAGTTTGAGAACCCGCGCTATGCGTACGCACCAGCGCCAGCCGGCAAGGATAAGATCCTCGACGAGACGCGCCGTCAGCTGGACAAATATTTCGCCGGCAAGCTCAAGGAATTCGACCTGCCGCTCGCGCCGCAAGGCACCGCGTTTCAAAAACGCGTCTGGCAGGCGCTGTTGACCATCCCGTACGGCGCCACGCGGACTTACGGCCAACAAGCGGCCGTGATCGGTCAGCCCAAAGCTTCCCGCGCTGTCGGGCTCGCCAACGGCCGCAACCCGATTTCCATCATTGTGCCGTGCCACCGCGTCATCGGCTCCACAGGCAGCTTGACCGGCTATGGCGGCGGTATGGAGCGCAAGAAATATTTGCTCGATCTGGAGCAGGGCGAGCGGCTGATCCGCTGATTTCGGGCTGAAGGTTACGAATGCTCAATTGTGTTAGGGCATCGCCCCAGGGCGGCGGCCTGTGCTAGAGAGCCGCCGGGGATGTGCGGGACCGGAGACAATCGATGCGCAAAGTGTTCGCTGCTTGTGTGTGCGCCGTGGCGCTGGCTGTGCCGAATGTGAGCGTGGCGCAGCAACAAGAGGGCTGGACTTACGCGTATGTGGAAGGCGTCGCGACCGCCACGCAACGCGATGAGCGCGGCCGCGTCACCGCCACCATGACCTGCCGTCCGCCGACGGGCGACATCGTCATCACCGATTACACGCTCGCGCGCTCCGCACGACGCGCCACCACCGCCGGGGTGCGCGTCGGCAATCTCACCGTGAACGTCCCCATGGAACTTTCAGGACGGGGCCGCAATCGCGCGGTCACGATCAATCTGCCGCAGCGCCCGCCGATTCTTGCTGCGGTGCAACCAAGTGATCGTGTGTCCGTCATCGTGAATAACGAGACACGCACCTATCTCGCCGGCAGCGCCGAGCGGATGAAGGAAGTCGCATACGCCTGCTGGGGCAGCTGAGCGCAAGCTGAGTTCCAATATTGCGTAAGGTGAGCACGCAGATTATCTTACCGCCGTAGGCTGAAGGCGTCGCCGGGGGGCGATGGGCGTGCTCTATGGTCTGGGAAGTTCTACGCGAGCCGCACCCATCGAAGTCGGCGCACAGCGCCGCCGTGTGCTTGGTGGTGCGCGCCGAAGCCCGCAATGGCGCCGAAGAACGCGTAGGCAAGTTGCTGCGCGAATTCGCCTACCAAGTGCGCAATGACGAACTCGGCTGCGATTCCTACGTCGTCACGCGCCTGATGGGGGCGGATGGGCATTTCGCGGCGCATGCGCGCTTCGTCGATTTCACGGCCTTCCGAGCGCACGGGGAAACCGAACACTTGGAGAGTTTGCTGGACCGGCTCACGCCCCTGCTGGCGTCGCCCTTCTCGATGGAAATCTATTTCGAGCTCTGAGCCCGAAGCACGTTCGGCGCGAAATTGACGCCAATCGCGCCGGCGAATGCTGAGCCGCCGGCGAGCAAGGGCAGCCAAGCGGGCGCGTCCCGCCAATTGAGCAATGCGACTGTGATTGCGCCCGCAAGCAAGATCGCACCGGAGGCTAGCGCGCCGCGTGCGCGCAGCGGGGCGCTGCGCCTGCGCCAATAGAGCCAGAGTCCCAGAAGTGCGAGGGCGGGCAGGAGCAAGCCCAAATCGTACCGCGCGAGCAGATCGTGCGGGCCATCGCCGCGCGTGGTCCAATATGGTGACAACAGAAGCGCCGCTGATAACAGCGCGACGAAGGTCCCCCACAGTCCGAGGGCGATCGCGGCGGCGGCGCGCACCTGCGTCGCGCCCAAGTGGCCGCGCGCGGAGAGCGCAAGTGATGCGAGCAGGCAGATGACGGCGTGGCCGCAAGCTTCGACGAAACCGATTGGGATAAGCAACATGGCGCCTTGCGTGCTGACGACGCGCAGGGTCAGCCCCGCGGCGATCAAGAGCGCGGCGATCGCGAACGCCTCCAGCACGCCGGCGGTGAACATGCGCCGGCCTCGTTCGGCGAAATGCGCGGCGGCGGCCGCGATCAGCGCCGGGGCGACGAGACCGAGGCCCGTAAGCAGCCAGGGATTCCAGCCAGGCGCTTCGTTCAGCACAAGATTGGCGGTGCTCAGCGCATGGAACGCTGCGAGCGCCATCGAGAGCGCGGCGCACGCACGCCACGCGGCGGCGGGCCAGCGTTGATCCACCCCCGTCAAGGCCAATGCCGCGAGCGCCGCCGCCAGTGCGGCAAAAGGCGGATCAAGCGCGAGCGAGATCGATGCGGCGATCGCAACGAAGGCGCCCAGCGCCAGCACCCATAAGGTCGCCGCGAGCGCCTCCAAGCCGCGTCCGCGCCGTGCAGCCGCCGCATAGATCAAGCCGCTGATCATCGCCGCCAGCGCTGCAAAGGCGCCCGCCGCCGCCCAAGCGTTGATCAGGCCATGACCGGCGCTGTGGAGCGCGGCAATCATGGCAAGCGGAGCCAGCACGCCTACACTGGCGAGGGCCATGCCGCGTCCACCGAGTTGCGGCACGCGAATGATGGCAATGCCCAGGTACAGTGCGCCCACCCAGGTCGCGATGGGCGTGAACCAGATCGCGGCGTCCTGTTGGCCGCTCAGAATGAGAAGCCCGGCCAGCGCGGCGCCGAAGCTGGCCATGTGCAGCGGTTCAAGTCGTAGATTGGCGGCGCCGAACAGCGCTGCCGCAGCAATAATTGCGCCCGAGGCGGCGCCGCCAGCGCCAATCATGCCATCGGTCGCCGCGAGGGCGAGCGCGGCGATGAGCGCGATCGAGGCGACCAGCGCGCCCGGCAAGAGCTCACGCTTATAGGCGTAATGGACGCCGGCGACGCCGGCGGCTGCGGCGGGTACGGCAAAGGCTATGGGGGCAAGCGCCGCTTCGCCCAGACCGATGCCCAGCGCCGACCAGAGCGCTGCGCCGGCGACGCCGGCCCACGCAGCGTCCGTCCAATGCGGACGCAGGGCGATGAGCAGCATTGCCGCGGCCATCGCCATCCCGAAGGCGATCGCGAGGCTCAGGTCCACGCCGAAGAAAACCGCGAGCGCAGGGGCCAAGCTGGCGATCGCCAGATAGGCCGGACGGATATTGCCCTCCGCCTCGGGACGCGCGGTCTTGGACCACGCGCGGCCTGCCCGGGCTATTGGCGTGTCCAATTGCGTAAGCGCAGGGGCGGTGCTGATCTCGGTCACAGGGGTGACAACGCCGGATTCCGCGCGTCGTGCCTTCCGCACGGGCGCGGCCAGTGCGCGCGCCTCAAGCGCGGCCACCGTACGGGTCAAAGCTGCGACTTCATCGCGGAGCGCTTTATGCCGGCGCCAAAAGAAAACGGCGCCCAACGCGATCACGATGGTCTGCCCCAGGAGGAGAAGAACCATTCCCATCGGCCGGCTTGTTAACCTATCGGCCGGTCTGACACACCCCAAAAAGGGGATGCGAGCCTTGCGCTGCGTGCCGCGTTACCGCGAGGCCACAGCGTCTGGACCACCGTGAAAGAGGGCTATTCCGCTAATTTTTTGAGGAATTTTTGCGTTTGCCCGTGGCCGCCCACGTAGGCTTCCGCCCCCGCAGGGTCCGCAATTTTGGCCCATTGGTCGCGGACAGTTTCCGCTGTCGCCGCCGTTCCAAGGTTCGCGCCTTCGGTCTCGTAGATGTTGGCTATGGCGAAAACGCCCGCGCCCGCGGTCAAGATCGAGCCATTCGGGGCCTCTTTGCAGGCCAGGTAGACGACGCCTGGAGTCACGTATTCCGGCGCCAGCTTCTCCAACATTTCCTTCGGCATGAGGTTTTCTGTCATGCGCGTCGCCGCCACCGGCGAAATGGCGTTGATGTGGATGTTGTTTTTCGCGCCTTCGAGCCGGAGCGTGTTCATGAGGCCAATCAGCGAGAGCTTGGCCGCGCCGTAATTGCTTTGGCCGAAATTGCCGTAGAGGCCGCTTGATGACGTGGTCACGACCACGCGGCCGTAATTTTGGGCGCGCATGATCTCCCAGACAGCCTTGAGCGGCTTCACTGTGCCCATCAAGTGCACGTCCATCACGGCGGTAAAATCGGCCAACTCCATCTTGGAGAAGCTCTTGTCGCGCAGAATGCCGGCGTTGCAGATCAGCACGTCGATCCGGCCCCAGGCGGACATGGTGCGCTCCACCATCGCCGCGACGCCGGCGTCGTTGGTGACGGACGCCCCGTCCGATATGGCTTCGCCGCCTGCGGCTTTGATCTCGGCCACGACCGCCTCGGCAGCCGCCGAAGATCCCCCTGAGCCATCGACTGAACCGCCGAGGTCGTTGACCACCACTTTCGCGCCGCGTCGGGCGAAGTCGAGCGCGTGACTGCGGCCGAGGCCGCCGCCGGCGCCGGTGACAATAACGACTTGGCCATCAAAGCGAATGTCGGACATGGGATCCCTCAAAATGAGCAGCTCTGATGAAGATTACAGGGCGGACGGTCAAGCGCGGCGCCCCGCGATTGCAGGGGCCGGCTTGTCGCATTAGCGTCACCGCCGTTTTGGGGGATGGGCTTGATTTACACGCTGGAAAACGCGCGCAGTCTGATTGCGGTCGCGCTAATCATTCTGATCTGTTGGCTTCTGTCGGAGAACAAGCGGCGATTTCCGATCTTTCTGACGCTTGGCGCGATCGCGGTGCAGGCGGGCTTGGTGTTGTTGCTGTTCGCCATCCCGAACTCGCAGGCCGTGCTGAGTGGGGTGACCGCCGCGGTGGACGGTTTGGCTGACGCCAGCGACCGCGGCGCCCAATTCGTCTTCGGATATCTGGGCGGCGGACAGTCGCCGTTCGCGACCATTCCCGAGGGCGGCCAATTGCCGTTCATCTTCGGCTTCCGCGTGCTGCCGCTCATCCTGGTGATCTCGGCGCTTTCAGCGCTGCTGTGGCATTGGCGGGTCCTCGAGTGGATCACGCGCCTGTTCGGTCTGCTGTTCGAAAAGACGATGGGATTGGGCGGGGCCTCGGCGCTCGCCGTCGCGGCGAACATCTTCATGGGCATGGTGGAAAGCCCGATCGTGATCCGGGCCTACCTCGACCGACTGTCGCGCTCCGAAATCTTTCTGATGATGGTGGTGGGGCTGGCGACAGTCGCCGGCTCAACCATGGTGGCTTACGCCGTCATCCTGGGGCCGGTGCTGCCGAACGCGGCAGGTCACGTGTTGGTGGCGTCGATTATTTCCGCGCCGGCCGGCATCTTGTTGGCGCGGATCATGATCCCTGAAGAGAAGACGTCGACCGCGCTCGATTACGACGTCACGCTCAAATACGAAAACGCGATGGACGCCATTACGCGCGGCGTTCAGGACGGCGTGATGGTGGCGGTGAATGTCGCCGCCTTCATTATCGTTTTTGTCGCGTTTGTCGGCATCGTGAACAATTTGCTGGGTCTCGCGCCGCCGCTGAACGGCGAGCCGATCACGCTACAATCTCTCTTTGGCTACCTATTCGCGCCGGTGGCCTACGCCATTGGCATCCCCTGGGAAGAAGCGCACGCCAGCGGCAACATTCTCGGCGTGAAACTTTTTCTAACCGAGTTTATCGCCTTCATCGATCTCGGCGCCGTTCCCGCCGAGGCGATGAGCGAGCGCACGCGTATGATTCTTACCTACGCCATCTGCGGTTTCGCCAATGTGGCCTCGGTCGGGATTATGACGGGGGGCATGACCGTGCTGATGCCGGAGCGACGGTCGGAAATTCTAAATCTCGCCTGGAAAGCGTTGTTGCCCGGCTTCATGGCGACGTTGATGACCGCCGCCATTGTTGCGGCGCTGCCGGCCCAATTGTTCGGAGGCTAGGATGAAGCTCTATATCGCGCCTTACGCGCCCAATCCTCGCCGGGTGATGATGTTTCTGGCGGAGAAGGGCGTGAGCGATATCGAGATCGTTACGCTCAATCTGCAAGAGGGCGAGCATCGCACCGACGCTTTCAAAAAGAAGAGCCCGCTCTCACAGATTCCCACGTTGGAATTGGATGATGGGCGCACGCTCACGGAGAGCCGGGCGATTTGCTCCTACATCGAGGCGTTGCGCCCTGAGCCAAATTTGATGGGACGCGATGCGTTCGAGCGCGCCTTTGTGGAGATGTGGGACCGACGCATGGAGCTTCTGTTCTCCATGCCGCTGATGATGTGGGTGCGGCATGGCAACCCGGTGCTGGCGGCGGTTGAGCGTGACCAAAATGCGGAGGTCGCAAGCTATAATCAGGGGCAGGCCATGCGCATGGCCAAATGGCTGGACAGCGAACTGGCGACCCGGCCTTGGGTCGCCGGCGAGCGCTTCACTATCGCGGACATTACCGCGTGCTGTGGCGTCGATTTCGCCAAAATGAATCGCTGGCGTCCGGGGGACGATTTGCCCAATTTAAAGCGTTGGCGTGAAGCGTTCGCGGCGCGTGCGGCAGGCAAGGTGGCGGCGTGAGTTAGGCGTGATTGGCGTGGAGTCGCTTGCCGAGATCGTCAGCCTTTTTCCCCAGTTTCGCGCGCCGCCGCATGAGCGCCTTCACGGCGCGTTCGGCGGCGCGATCATCGCCCGCGAGCGAGGGCTGAGCCGCCACACGCTCAAGCAACAAGAGCGCATCCCGCTCTTCGCCCAGCACATTGGCGAGCCTCTCGGAGATTTTGCGGCGACGCTTGGTCGGCCAAGCGGCCCCTAACAGCAACGCTGCATAGAAGCGATCCTTTTCGCGCTTTCGCCACTCGTGGCGCCGCGCTGGGTCATCCGAACCACGGCCGCGCCGCCGCGCCAGGCGGGCCCGGCGCAGCACACGCTTGGCGCCGCGTCGGATTTGCCCAGCCGAAGCCTCCGGCCAAACCTGCGCAAGCGCCAGCAAATCCTTCAACGCCGCGCGCATCGCGGGCGCGTCGACCGCCGGCAGTGCGTCGCGCTCGCTGTCGAGGCGTTCAGCCACCGCGGAGAGCGCCGCAGCTCGGCTTTTGCTTTGTTTGCCGGCCAAGTGCCGCGCCGCTTCGGAGAGCGCCGCAAGGTCGCGGGTGGCTGCCAGTTGACGCATCACGGCGCGTGCTGAATCGTTGAAAACCGCCGACAATCCTGGTGCGCAGGAGCGCCCGATCCGCGCGAGTGCGCGCGCGCGCTTTACCCGCACACGGCAACGATGCACGCCAGCGGGATCTCCGTCGGCCGCCTCGTACTCCTCAAGCGCTGCACGCAATTCTTCGCTTAAAGCAGCGCGGAGATCGAACGCCGGTTCAGGCGAGCGCATGTCGAATACCCCAATGCCCGCTTATGCGCGCGAGCCTGGATTGATTTTCTTGAGCGTGCCGGAAAATGCAAGTAGCGGGCGTGAAGCTTGTGTAATCACACCGCGTACGAAAACGACCGAGCGCGCATTGCGCAGCACTTCGCCCGTCCCTTCGACGATGCCGTTCAGGTCGCCCGCGCCAATGAATTCACTGTTGCATGTCAGCGTGACTGCGTGAGCGCCCTGCAATGCGTCGTGGGCGATCGCAAAAAGGGAGAAGTCGGCAAAACTCATCAAGGCGCCGCCATGGATCGCGCCGCCGCCGTTCAAATGATGGCGAAGCGGCTGGAATCCCGTGCGCACGCGGCCGTCCGTCTCCACCTTGAAGCAGAGTGGGCCGATGTGGGTCTCGAACGGATCAGCGCCCCCGCCCCATGTCGTCCAGCCGGCGAAAGGACCCTCGCTCAACACAATCGGCTTGCCGTAAGGTTCGGCGACGTCGTTCATAGTCCACTCCTAGTGCGGCGTCGGTGCTGGCATGCTAGAACCGCGCCGGCAAGGGCTGGGACATGCGGTTGATCTTCGCGATATTATCGATGTTGGCGTTGGCGCAATGCGCCACGCCCGGGACGGATCGCCGCTTTGTCGCGGGGAGCGCAGAGGATGCCTATGTCGTGATTGGCATCGCCAAGGCCCCGAATATCGATACGCCGCGCTATGATATGCTCTGGCGGATGCTCGACGAGCGCGGGCGCTTCGCCGATTATGACGATGAGCGCAGCTTGAACGTCGAAACCAATTCCAACTCTATCCGCATACGGGGCATACCGGGCGAATTCATCACTGCCCGCGTGCGCCCCGGCGTGTACGCACTCGATAGCGTCTATGCGATCATCCGCGACGCGCGCGTCAATTATTACGCAGACGGTGTGGTCATTGGCCCTGAACGTCCGGCCTTCGAAGTGCGCGCGGGCGAGGCCATCTATCTCGGCATCTGGCAGGTTGATCTGGAGGATACGCGGGCCGTGACACGTCCCTGGCGCGTTGACGTCGCGGATATGCGCGCGGCGGTCGCCGAGATTGACGACCTCGTCGGCGATGTGCGTATCCGTCACACCACGACGCGGGCGGTGCCGTGCACGCCGCAGCGCCTTGGTCCTATTTCGCAACGACAAATTTGTGGGGAAGCGCCTCAATGAGCGACACGTTTGATCTTCTGCTCGATGGTGTGCGCCGTTTCGTCAACGAGCGCCTCATTCCGCTGGAAGCCAAGGTTTCAGAGGATGACGCGATTCCGGACGAGGCGCTGGCGGAGATGCGCGAGCTTGGGCTGTTCGGCATATCCATCCCTGAAGAGTTCGGCGGCCTCGGTCTCAGCATGGAGGAGGAATGCCGCACCATGTTCGAGTTCTGCCGTTGCTCGCCGGCGTTTCGCTCGGCGTTCGGCACGAATGTGGGCATCGGCAGCCAAGGGCTCGTGATGTTCGGCACGCCCGAGCAGAAGGCGAAGTATCTGCCCGCCATTGCATCCGGCGAGATTGTCACTTCGTTTGCGCTGACCGAGCCCGAGGCAGGCTCTGATTCTGGCGCAGTGCGCACGAAGGCGGAGTTCCGCGGCGACCATTATCTGCTCAATGGTTCGAAGCGCTACATCACCAACGCGGCGCGGGCGTCGTTGTTCACGGTCATGGCGCGCACCAACCAGGACGTCAAAGGCGGAGGTGGGGTTTCATCGTTCCTCGTGCCGCGCGATCTTCCGGGTGTGTCTGTCGGCAAGCCCGAGAAGAAGATGGGTCAACAGGGGGCTCATATCCACGACGTGAATTTCGATAACGTCAAAGTACCCGTGGACAATCGGCTGGGCGAAGAGGGGCAGGGCTTTCGTATCGCCATGCAAGTGCTTGACCGCGGACGGCTGCACATCTCCGCCGTGTGCGTCGGCGTCGCCGAGCGCCTGATCGAGGAATGTGTGCGTTATGCGGCCGAGCGCAAGCAATTCGGCCAAGCCATTGCTAGCTTCCAGATGATCCAGGCAATGCTTGCGGATTGCCGCGCCGAAGCGAACGCCGGACGCGCGATGGTGCTGGAGGCGGCGCGTAAGCGCGATCGTGGCGAAGACGTGGTGATGGATGCGGCGGCGGCGAAGCTGTTCTGCTCTGAAATGGTAGGTCGCGTGGCCGACCGCGCCGTGCAGATATTCGGCGGCTCCGGCTATGTCGCCGATTACGGCATCGAGCGCTTCTATCGCGATGTGCGGATTTTCAGGTTGTATGAGGGCACCAGCGAAATCCAACGGGTGATCATTGCGCGTGAAATGATGAAGCAGGGCAAATAGCGGAATATGAGCGACGCGCCGTTCTTTCGCTTTCACCCGGGGGCCTACGAGCACGGCTGTTTCGAACAATCCGAGGAAACGTGCGCGGCATGCGGACGCGCCTGCGTGTGGAAGTATACAGGTCCGATCTATGCGCATCCGCCTGAGCCGGGCGCGATCTGCGCGCGTTGTGTCGCTGACGGCAATGCCGCCAAGGCCGTCGCTGACGGCGGCTACAGCTTGCATGATTTAAGCTTTGACGTGGAGCCGTCGGAGGATTTGGCCAAGGAGGTGGAGCAGCGCACGCCGGGCTTCGCCACCTACAATCCCTTTGTCTGGCCCGTGCGAGACGGAACGCCGCTTGCTTTTCTCGGCTTCGGTGAGGATGCCGAGCTCGCCGGCGACGCCAAGGCGAAAGCGGCCATCGCGGCGCTCGCAAAGGAGATGGGCGCGGAAATCGCGCCTGTGTATGCGATGATATTCCGAACGCTCGATGGCGCAGACTATGTCGCGACGCTCGATCTTGACTGAGCGCATCGGCGTTGAACGGAGGGTGACGCGTGACGACGCCGAAGCACGACGCTAAGCCGACGCAAAAGTCCTTGGTTGAGCACGCGAAGGGCATCGCGGCCTTGCCCGGTGAGAAATTCGCCGAGCTAAAGGCGTTTGGCGCGGAAAAGCTCGATCAGACCATGTCGGCCTTCCTGGCGGCTTTGCCTGCGCTGCGGCGAGCGGGCTACGAGTTGCGGGAATTTGAGATCGAACTCGGGATCACACCTAAGATTATCGCGCACTTCGCGCCGCATCCGGCGAGCGACGAAGACCTCGCCGCCGCGCGCGAGGCGCTGAAAGATAATAAGATCGGCGCGTCGATGCTCGGCGTGTTGCGCCGCGCGGGCGATGTGCATCGGCGGGTCCGGGTTCCGGGGTTCGAATGTGCGCACATGGAGATCGACGTGGGCGTCATTCCGGCCGTGCGGTTGCGTTACCGCACCGATACTTCAGGCGCCTGAGACACTGGACCTGAGCGGAAAGCCTTGTAGTGCGTAGGCGTGTCGAAGGCGCTGAAATCTCTTGTATCCGAAATCGCCGCATGCAGGGCGTGCGCGGGGGCGTTGCCGCATGAGCCGCGCCCGGTGGTCTGGGTGCATCCTGACGCGCGCATCCTTATCGCCGGTCAAGCGCCAGGTCGGCGGGTGCACGAAACGGGCGTCCCCTGGAACGACGCGTCCGGCGATCGGCTAAGGGCCTGGCTCGAGATGGATCGGGATCGCTTCTACGACAGGCGCGCGATCGCGGTGGCGGCGATGGGCTTCTGCTTTCCGGGAACCGTCAATGGTGCAGATCTGCCGCCGCGACGGGAATGCGCGCCGCTGTGGCGACCGCGCTTGCTCCCGCTGTTGAAGAACGTGCGCTTGACGCTTCTGGTCGGAACGTACGCGCAGCGTTATCATTTAGGGGCTGCGGTGAAACGGACATTGGGCGAGACGGTGCGCGCCTGGCGCGACTATCCGTCTGATGTCATGCCTTTGCCGCATCCTTCTTGGCGGAATAGCGCATGGCTCAAACGCAATCCGTGGTTCGAGGAAGATGTGTTGCCGGAATTGCGGCGCAGAGTCTCGTTGGCCTTGTTCTGATTGTACTGGCGGCGTGCGTCCCAACGGTGCAGCAGGCGCAATCACCGCTCGCCGAGTTTCACGGACCGCATTTTGATGTCGCCCAGGAACGCTTCTATTCATTCGATGGCGCCCCGCTCGGCTTGACCGCCTGGCTTCCCGAGGGGCGGGAGCCAAGCGCGGTGCTGATCGCGCTGCATGGCATGAATGATTACGCGAACACCTATTACCTTGCAGGTCCATGGTTCGCGGCGCGCGGCGTTGCCGTTTATGCTTATGATGCGCGCGGCTTTGGGCGTTCGCCGCAACGCGGGGTTTGGCCTGGCGAACGTCTGATGACGGAGGATCTGCGCACGGCGGTGGCTGTTGCACGGCGCACGCATCCGGGTGCAACGATCGGCGTGATCGGCGACAGTATGGGCGCTGCGACGACGATCGCGACATTCGGCGATCCGCATGCGCCGCAGGTTGATCGGGTGATCCTGGTCGCGCCCGCCGTATGGGGGTGGTCGACCCTGCCGGATGCCTACGCCGTCACGCTCTGGTTAGGCGCGCACACATTCCCGTGGCGTGCAGTGACGCCGCCGCGCAACGTTGTGCGCACGCGCATAGCCTCAGACAATCGCGAGGCGCTGCTGCAAGCGGGCCGCGCGCCGCACATGATTTGGCGGACGCGAATTGACGCCGTGTACGGACTTGTGGGTCTGATGGAGACCGCTTCGGAGCGCGCCGCCAATATGGATGGCAACGTGTTGTTCCTCTACGGCGCCAACGATCAGATCATTCCCCGCAATTCGGCGCTGGCGACGGCGCGGCGTCTGCCACGCAGTGCGCGCACGGCGTATTATGAGAACGGCTGGCACTGGCTACTGCGGGATAATCAGCGCGAGGTGGTGTACGAGGACATCCTTGCCTTCCTGCGCGACCCCACCGCGCCTTTGCCGTCCGGCGCGCCCCCGCTTCTGCCCGTCGTTCAAGCAAATCGTTAACGGGATTGCCTTAGGCTCGCCGCCGCTATGGCTGCGGCTGCTGCTAAATCCCTGTTCGACAAGCGCAAACTCGCGCTCGCCAAGGCGCGCTTCCGCGCCTGGTGGGAGGGGGAATATTTTGACGAAGAGGCGGCGCTCGCGGCGCTTGAGGCGGACGCTGCCGCCGCCAACGAGAATTCGAGCGAGGGTGTCGAGGAGGAACTCTTTGAGTTTCAGACACCGCCGCGGCTCGCGGCGCTGCAATTGCTCTGGGGGCCGGGCCGCCTTCGGCCTGGCGAAGATGGCGCTGACGGGCTTGAGCCGGCGCGCCTGGGTTTGCCGGCCGGCGGCGTTCTAGCGCTGCTTGGTCCGGGGCTTGTGGGGCCGATCGCGGCGATCGCGGAGAAGCATCCTGGACGGATCGAGGTCTTCGAGTGGCGTGAGGAAGTGATCGACACCCTCAAGCACGGTATTAAGAGTGCGGTCTTCGCGGATCGCGTAAACAGCGCCCGTGTCGATCTCGAAGCCTTCACGTTGCCGCCGAGCGCCTATGACGGCATCGTGAGCACCGACGATTTTGCCTACACTTCCTATCCGCCGCATCTGGCGCAGCAGATCATGAAGGGACTGAAACCGGGCGCGTGCGCGGTCATCGAGACTTATGTCGGGTTCAAGGCGGCGGAATTCGCAACCGCGTTCGCCGCATCCTTCGCCGAGCCGCATATCCGCCCGCACGGCGATATCGTGAAATTCCTTACAGAAGCGGGGCTCGTCGTCGAAAGCGACGAGGACATCACCGATGAGTTCTTGGCGCTCGCCCGCACGAGTTTCCTGGGACTCGGTGAAAAGCTTGCCGACGCCGCGAAACTCAGCGTGGCGGCTGCGCGCGAACTGGCTTGGGAGGCGGAGGCTTGGAAGACGCGTCTGCGTTTGCTCGCGCAGTGCCGCCTGCAACGTCGCCGCTTCGTGGTCCGCAGGCCCATCGAAGAACAGCCGGCGCCGCCGGAACCCGTGAAAGTCGCCGAAGTGACGTCGCCGCCAACGCGACCGCCGGAAAAAGAGCCCGAGCCAGATTCGACCAAACACCTCGAGATCATGCAGAAGGTGTTGGCGGAAGCTGAAAAGGACAAGAAGCGCTAGAGCGCGAATGTGAACGCGCCCGACGGCGCCAGTTCAACATCGACGGTTTCGCTCAGCGCGATACGCGCGGGCGCCAACGCGCGCCAAACCACGCCCTGCGCTTCAATGCGTACGAGGTCATGCGCACCGTGCGGGCGCACATCGCGTACGCGCGCTGCGGCGCCGGGGCGGAGAAGGATCGCTTCCGCGCGCACCACGACATCCGCCTCGGCGCCCTCGCCGAGCCGCGGCGCGGCCACGGCGCCGAAGGGTGTGTGTACCGCGCCGGCGCTTACCCGGCCGCGGAAGGTGTTGATCGGGCCAAGTGCGGCGGCGACGTGCAGCGTCGCCGGATTGTCATAGGCCTCGCGCGGAGGCGCTTCCTGCAACACCCGGCCGCCCTTCAGAATCGCCAGGCGATCGGCCACTTGCAGCGCATCTTCCGCGTCATGCGTGACGAACAGAGTCGTAGTTTTTGTTTCAGCGAGGGTCGCCAGCGTGGCGTCGCGCAGTTCGGCGCGGAGGACGGGATCAAGGCCCGAGAAGGGCTCATCCAGCAACACCGCGCGCGGCGCAGGCGCAAGCGCGCGCGCAAGTGCGACGCGCTGCTGTTCGCCGCCCGAGAGTTCGTGCGGATAGGCGTGGGCGCGATGCTTCAATCCTACGCGATCGAGCCAGCGGAGCGCGCGCTCCTCACGCTCAGCACGGGGCAGCTTGTCCAGACCGAACGCCACGTTCGCGCCGGCCGTTAAGTGCGGAAACAGGGCATAATCCTGAAAAACCATGCCGATGCGACGCGCTTCGGCGGGGAGTGTGCGCCCCACGGCTGAGACGATCTCAGTTCCGATGCGCACTTCGCCCGCATCGACGGGCTCCAGCCCGGCGATCAGGCGCATGATGGTCGATTTGCCCGAGCCCGATGGCCCAAGCAGCGCCAGGACCTTTGCTTCAGGGGCGGTGATTGAAACATCGTCCAGCGCCGCGACGCCGGCATAGGCGCGACGCACGTTCCTCAATGTTACGCTACTCATGTGCGCCCGCCCGCGTTTTGGCGATACTGCGCGTCAGCAGCAGAATGGGCGCGAGACCGGCCACGAAGATGAGCAACGATGGCGTCGCCGCTTCGAGCAATCGCTCGTCGCTCGCGTAGGTGCTTGCCTTTACCGCAAGCGTGTCGAAATCAAACGGGCGCAAGATGAGGGTGGCGGGCAATTCCTTCAGAATCTCCACGAACAAGATCAGCGCCGCCGCCGCGAGACTCGGCGCGGCGATTGGCAGATCGACGCGCATAAAGCGCCGCCACGGTCCCGCGCCAAGCGTCCGCGCTGACGCATCCAGGCCTTTGGAGAGCCGCGCGAGGCCTGCGTCGATCGGTTGGATGCCGGCCGAGGCGAAGCGCGCGGCGTAGGTCCACATTAGGGCCACGAGGGCGACGCCGGCGCCGAATCCGCCAACCCAGCCCGCTTCGCGCGCTAGACCAAACAACGCCAGCATGCCCATGGCGATCACCGCACCAGGCGCCGCGTAGCCAATGCTGGCGGCGAGCAGTGAAGTCCTGCCGAATGCGCCGATGCGCCGGGCTGCGACGGCGATCGCCGCTGCAAGCGCCAGCGTTAGCAGGGCGCCGCCGGCTGAGAGCGTGATGGAATTGAGGAAGGGGCCAGCCACGTCCTCGACATTGGCGTGCAACAGAGCGAGCCGCGCCAGCCAAGCAAGCGGCGCAATGGCGCCCAGTACAATCAATGCGGTGCAAAACAACAATGCGCCGGTTCCCGCGAGGGCGTTCAATTCATAGCGTGGCAGCGGCCGCCATCGGCTCGAGCCGCCGCCGAAGGCCGCGCGGCCACGCGCGTAACGCTCGATGATGAGGAACGCCACCGCCGCCAGGAGCAGCACAGCCGCGATCTGCAGCGCGGCCTGCGAACTGCCGTGCGCGTACCAGGCGCGGAAGATGGCCGTGGAAAGCGTGGTCAGGCCGAAATGTTGCGCCGCGCCGTAATCGGCGGCGATCTCCATGCAGGCTAGCGCACCGCCCGCGGCGATGCCGGGGCGCGCGAGCGGCAGCGCCACGCGCCAAAACACGGCGCGCGGTGTTGCGCCCAACATTCGCGCGGCCTCGATGGCGCAAGAAGACTGGCTCACAAAAGCCGCGCGTGCGGCCAGATAGACGTATGGATAAAGGCCGACCGCATAAATGAACGCAGCGCCCCAAAAGCCCTCGATCCGATAAGGGATGAGGCCGCCGGCCCAGGTGAGGCTCGTATAAGAATAAGCGAGGACGTAAGAGGGCGCCGCGAGCGGGATCACGAGCAGCCACTCGAACACGCCGCGCCCCGGAAATCTGCACAAGCTGACCAGCCATGCAGCGCCTGCGCCCAGGATGATCGCGCCGCCGCCGCCGGCGAGCATCAGAGTGAGCGTGCCGATCGCGCCATCGCGGGTGAGATTGGCGCCGAATGTCACGGTTTCGCCGGCGCCAAAAACTGCGAGCACGAGAACGACAAGCACCGGCGCAACGCAGAGCAGGGTCGCCAAAGCGGCTGCGAGCGCCACGCCGTCCAGGCGTAGCGCTCGCGCTTGTGGTGTGGTGATCGCGTCCGACGTGCTCATGCGCCCGCCGCTTCTAACGCGGTTGGCCTCAGCGCCAACCGACTTCTTCAAAAATGCGCGCCGCCTCGGCCTGATGGCGACCCAAGGCGTCGAGCGGGATTTCCTCTTCCTTGAAGGCGCCGAGCGCCGCGAGGCCGGGCGCCGCCGGAATTTCCGGACGGATGGGGTATTCGACATTCAACGGCGCCAACATGGTCTGGGCGGCGTCGCTGACGAGGTATTCGAGCAATTGCACCGCCTTGTCGCGGCGCTTGGCGTGCAGCGTCACGCCTGCGCCGGAGATGTTGACGTGCGTCCCAGCGCCGGCCTGGTCGGGGAAGACCATGCCGATCTTTTCGGCGACGGCGCGGTCGGCTGGATCGTCTGATTGCAGCAGGCGGAAGTAGTAATAATGGTTGCAGAGCGTCGCCTGCGCCTCGCCCGCAGCCACCGCCTTGATCTGGTCAGTGTCGCTGCCTTGCGGGTCACGCGCGAAATTGGCGCGCACGCCCGCCGCCCAAGCTCGCGCATTCCCGGCGCCCAATCTCTCGATGCGCGAGGCCAGGGTTGAGAGTTGATAGACGTTGGTCGAGCTGCGCGCCACGATCTGACCGCGGAAGCGCGCGTCGGCGAGATTGTCGTACGAGGCGACTTCCTCGGGTTGAACCGCGTCCTTGCGATAAACAATCACGCGCGCGCGCTTGGTGAAGCCCCAATAGGCGCCTTCGGGGTCGCGCAGGCGCGCAGGCACGCCCGCTTCGAGCGCGGGCGTCGTCACGTTCTGCAGCAGGCCCGCATCCTTGATGCGCCAGAGATTGCCGGCGTCGGCCGCGACCACGAGGTCCGCTTCGGTTGCGTCGCCCTCGGCGCGCAGGCGCTCCAGCAATTGCTCGGCATTGGCCGGCAATACGCGTACGGCGATGCCGGTCGCTTCTTCGAAGGCGTTGTAAAGCAGGCGGTCGGCGTCGTAGTGGCGGGCCGAATAGATGTTCACGAAATTCTCTTCGCCGCCACCGGTGCTCGGATTACAGGCGGCGAGCGCGGTGGCGGACGCGCCCAGCGCGAAGGCGCGGCGGCTCAAATTGAACATCAGGGGACTCCCAGCCAAAACTTGCGAATTATTCGCAAATGGCGCGCAAAGCCCGGAAAGGTCAAGCCCAGGCGCACAGGGCCGCTTGACGCAGGGCGGGCGTCGCATCATGGTCCGCGCCCTTCGGGCCCCGGGTTTTCCGGACCTCGGTCCGGGCGCGTAGCTCAGCGGGAGAGCACTCCCTTCACACGGGAGGGGTCACAGGTTCAATCCCTGTCGCGCCCACCATTCCGAACCCCTTTCCCATGCATGCGCCAGTCGTTCCGAGGTGTTCAAACACCGGCGGCGGCGCTAGAGCGGCGCTCAGTGAAATAGACCGGCGCGGGCGCTTCGGAGCGGCATGCGCAGACGGGAGAGGTTGAATGAAAGCGTTGGTCAAGCGCGAGGCGAAGCGGGGCCTTTGGCTGGAGGACGTGCCGGAGCCCGAGGCTGGCCCGAACGATGTGAAAATTCGCGTCAAGCGCACCGCCATCTGCGGCACTGATGTGCACATCTACAAATGGGACGAGTGGGCGCAGAAGACGATCCCGATCCCGATGGTGGTCGGCCACGAATTCGTCGGCGAGATCGTCGAGGTCGGCGAGAACGTCAACGACTACAAGCCCGGCATGATTGTCTCGGGCGAAGGTCACATCGTCTGCGGCCGTTGCCGCAATTGTATGGCCGGCCGGCGTCACCTCTGTCCGCACACGAGCGGCGTCGGCGTCAATCGCGACGGCGCCTTCGCGGAATATATCGTGATCCCGAACGCCAATGTCTGGCATCACGCCGACGGCATCGATCTCGACGTCGCCGCCATCTTCGATCCCTTCGGCAACGCCACGCACACCGCACTGCAATGGGATATGGTCGGCGAGGACGTACTTATCACCGGCGCAGGCCCGATCGGCGCCATGACGGCCGCCATCGCCCGCCATTGCGGCGCGCGCCACGTCGTTATCACCGACATCAACGATTATCGCTTGGATCTGGCCAAGAAGCTGGGCGCCACGCGCACCGTGAACGTCTCGCGCGAAACCCTGAGCGACGTGCAGAAAGACCTCGGCATGACCGAAGGCTTTGACGTCGGTCTCGAAATGTCCGGCGCGCCGAATGCGCTGAAAGACATGATCGACAATATGAGCCACGGCGCAAAGATTTCGATGCTGGGCATTCCGTCGGGCGAGATGCACGTGGATTGGAATAAGGTCGTCTTCAACATGCTGACGATCAAAGGCATATACGGGCGCGAAATCTTCGAGACCTGGTACAAAATGACGGTGATGATCCAATCCGGTTTGGATCTCTCACCCATCATCACGCACCGCCTGCCGTATCAGGAGTTCGAAGAAGGCTTCGAGACCATGATTGCCGGCAAGTCCGGCAAGATCATTCTGAATTGGGATTGAGCCATGTACAGCGCGTTTCAACAGCATCTGCAGCGTGAGCTCGACGGCATTCGCGAAGCGGGATTCTACAAGAACGAGCGCATCATCTCGACGCCGCAAGGCTCGGAGGTGGAGGCCGCGTCCGGCCAGCATCTGCTCAATCTCTGCGCCAACAATTATCTGGGCCTCGCGCAAGACAAACGCGTGCAGGCGGCGGCGCGCGAGGGGCTGGAGCGTTGGGGCTACGGCATGGCCTCGGTGCGCTTCATCTGCGGCACGCAGGAAAACCACAAGGCGTTGGAAGCGGAGCTTTCGGCCTGGCTGAAGATGGAGGACACAATCCTCTATCCCTCATGCTTCGATGCCAATGGCGGCCTGTTCGAAACGCTGCTCGGCGCCGAAGATGCGATCATCTCCGACGAACTGAACCACGCCTCGATCATCGACGGCATCCGCCTCTGCAAAGCGCAACGCTATCGCTACAAGAACAATGACCTCGCTGATCTCGAAGCGCAGCTCAAAGCCGCCGACGCTGCCGGTGCGCGCTTCAAGCTCATCTCCACCGACGGCGTCTTCTCGATGGACGGCGTCATCGCCCAGCTCGACAAGATTTGCGATCTGGCCGAGCGCTACAATGCTTTGGTGCACGTCGACGATAGCCATTCCACTGGTATCGTCGGCCCAGGAGGGCGCGGCACGGCTGAGCACTGCAAGTGCATCGACCGGATCGATGTTCTCACGAGCACGCTCGGCAAAGCGCTCGGCGGCGCCAGCGGCGGCTTCACCAGCGGCAAGAAGGAAATCGTCGAAATCCTGCGCCAGCGTTCGCGGCCGTATCTCTTCTCCAACACTGTCCCGCCGTCCATCGTCTCGGGCGCGCGTAAGGCGGTGGAAATTGCGGCCGCTGGCGACGATCTGCGCGCGCAGCTGCGTGACAACATGCGCCGCTTCCGCGAGGGGCTAACGCAAGCTGGCTTCGATCTATTGCCGGGCGAGCATCCCATCATTCCGGTCATGCTCTACGACGCGAAGAAGGCCGGCGCGCTGGCTGAAGCGCTGTTGCAGGACGGCGTTTACGTGATCGCTTTCTCCTACCCGGTGGTGCCGAAGGGAAAGGCGCGCATCCGCACCCAGGTGTCGGCGGCGCACACGCGCGAGGAAATTGATCGTGCCGTGGCGGCTTTCGCGAATGCGGCAAAGCGCATCGGTTAGACCGCGATTGATCTCGCGCAAGGACGCAGGCGCGAAGTCGCTGACGCAATAGCGGGCGGACACCTGCGTTCGCTGTCGTTACGGCAGGGATGGCGTTATGAGCCACGACCATTTTGACGTTCTCATCGTTGGCGCCGGCATTTCCGGTGTCGGCGCGGCGTATCATCTGAAGCACCAGTGCCCGGGCAAGAGCTTTGCCGTGCTGGAAGCGCTGGAGAGTTTCGGCGGCACATGGCGCATGCACACCTATCCGGGCGTGCGCTCCGACAGCGATCTCTACACGTTCGGCTATCGCTTCAAGCCATGGCTTGGACCGCCGATCGCCTCAGCGCGCGAGATTCTCGACTACATGGAAGAGGTCATCGAGGAGAACGACCTCGCGAAGCACATCCTCTACGAGCACAAAATCACGTCGGCCGCGTTCTCGCGCAAAACCAATTTGTGGACTCTGGAAATTGAGCGTTTGGACACCGGCGAGCGACGCGTGTTCACCTGCAATTTTCTTTGGATGTGCCAAGGCTATTACCGTCATGCCGAAGGCTACACCCCCGACTGGCCGGGTCTGAAAGACTACAAGGGCCGGATCATTCACCCGCAGACTTGGCCGGAGGACGCCGATCTAGCTGGCAAGGAGGTGCTGGTGATTGGCTCGGGCGCTACGACCGCGACCGTTGTTCCGGCCATCGCCGGCGAATGCAAACACGTGACTGTGCTACAACGCTCGCCGACTTATTTCATTCCCGGCCGCAATATCAACGAATTGGTTGAGTTGCTGCGCCAGATCGACGTGGACGAGACTTGGATTCACGAAATCGCGCGCAAAAAAATCCTGTTCGATCAGGACCAATTCACACGGCGGTCGTTCGAGGAGCCGGAAACACTTAAAGAGGAATTGCTGACGGGCGTTCGCGCCTTTCTTGGCCCCGATTACGATATGACGCATTTCACGCCGCGCTATCGGCCATGGCGCCAACGTATCGCGTTTGTGCCCGATGGCGATCTGTTCCAAGGCATCGCCGCCGGCAAGGCGACCATGGTGACAGACGAAATTGATCGCTTCACCGAAGGCGGTGTGCTGCTGAAGAGCGGCAAAGAATTGAAAGCCGACGTGATCATCACGGCGACGGGCTTCAATCTGAGCGTTCTTGGCGACATTCCGTTCAGCGTCGACGGCGAGCCGGTCAATTTCGCCGACACTGTGACTTATCGCGGCATGATGTTCACAGGCGTGCCCAATATGGTCTGGGTGTTCGGCTATTTCCGCGCCAGTTGGACGTTGCGTGTCGATCTGCTGGGCGATTTCGTTTGCAGGCTGTTGAACCACATGGACGAAAAGGGCGTGCATCGCGTTGAGCCAGTGATCCCGGCGGCGGATGAAGGTATGGCGCTTTCGCCTTGGATCGATCCGGAGAATTTTAATCCGGGCTATCTGATGCGCAGCATGCATCTCTTGCCCAAGCGGGGCGCCAAGCCCGAATGGCAGCACACGCAGGATTATTGGCGCGAGAAGGAAGAGATTCCCGCCATTGATCTGGATGGTGCGGAATTCAGGTACGCCTAGTCCGTCGCGCGGCGCGCGGCGTGCGAGGCGAGCATCTGCATCGCCAGCGCACGCGTGTGGCCGGCGGGCTTGCTCATCAGCCTGGAAAAGGTGCGGCCAAACAGGCCGACGCCCATGGCGAGCACGACGCTCACCATGATCAAGTCCTCGGCCTGCTCGGCCGTAAAACCTGGGCGATCGGAGAGACGCGCCACGACTGTCTGAACGGCGTCGCGCACCGTGGTCATGCGCGTGGCCTCGCCGGTCATTTCCAGCCACGCCGCCAATCGCGCCACGCCAGGCGCTTCGAAGGCGTCGAAGAGCGCCTGCGCGCCAGCGGGCGAGGGTTCGGTGTTGGCTTCGCTGATCGCGAGGATGCGAGCGACGAGCTCCGCCACCATGCGCTCCATGAGGGCGGTCTGCACGTCGTCGATAGATCCGAAATGGTGCAGCACCGACGCGTTGGCGACGCCGGCTTCGACCGCGACATCCGCCAATTTCAACGCCTGCGGGCCTTGCCTCACCAAGAGCCGCTCGGCCGCGGCGAGGATGTTCTCCCGGGCGGCCTCCGGCGAGCGACGTACGCGCGGAATCTTACGAACTTCAGGTATTGACATTTTTATCAGTAAAGCCGATTTCTTGCCCGAGAGCAAACAAGAGCCAAAGGCTATGGAGGCTCGCCATGACCGACAAGCGCACACCCGACACCGTCACCATCGCACCCCGCGATATTCGCTTCGACGTGGAAAGCGCGCGCAAGGGCCATTGGCTTGGCGGCGATCCGGTGGGCACCGCGGTGTTCAACGCAATGTCGCTCACATTCCCTGATGGCGAGCGTCTCTTTATCGATGCGGTTAAGAATTATCGCGGGCAGCTTAGCGGCAAGCTCCTTGACGATGTGCGCGGCTTCATCGCGCAGGAAGCGATCCATTCGCGTGAACATCACACGCTCAATCAGCTAATCGACCGCAGCAAATATCCAGTCGCGGAAATCGAGGCCGAGATCCAAGAGCGCATCGCTTTCTCGCGCTCGCGCGGGCCGATGCGGATGCTAATCGCGACCATCGCGCTGGAACACTTCACCGCGATGATGGCGGAGATGCACGCGCTGCACCAGAACGTGTTTGAAGAGGTTGAGCCCGACATCGAGCGCATGTGGCGCTGGCACGCCATGGAAGAGACGGAGCATAAGGCCGTCGCCTATGATGTGTTCATGGAAGTGACCAAGCATTGGTCGCCGCTGCAGCGCTATCTCCGCCGTACACTTTCGATGGCGATCATCACGTACTTCTTTACCCGCAATATTACCCGATACGCGGCGCGCCTGCTGGAGGCGGACGGCTACGCCCCGGAGGCCGCGCTGAAGGCGGTAAAAGATTTCGTCTGGAAGAAGCCGGGCATCTTCAGCCGCGGCTGGAAGACATATCTGGCTTGGTATCGCCCAGGTTTCCATCCCTGGGATCAGGACACGCGCGAACTTGTCGCTGGCTGGAAGGCGGAATTCGACGCGGCGCCGGCCGCTGCCTAAGCAGCCTTGGCGACGCCGTGTGTCGGCCTGTATTGCGACGCGTCGGACGTGAACTCGGCATGGCCATAGCGCTTCAGCAGACTGCGCACGCGCTTGACCAGCACCTTATCCGCGACGTGGCGTAAGCCGGGCACTTGATCGGCCAGTTTGTACGCGGTCATGCGCGTCGTGATGCCGAGCGCGCCAAGCACGAATATCGCTTGATCGCGCGGCGTGACCTCGACGCCCATCTGCGCGGCGATTTTGCGATCCCCCTTCAGGAATTCCCTGAGGAAGAAGGTCTTCGCGAAGCTGCGTTCGATCGAATTATGCACTCTGTTGGCGAACGATTTGTCGGGCGGCAGATAGGCGGAGAGGGTGGCCCGCACCAATTCGCCGCAGGTGGAATCGTCATAGCCCCGCCGCAGCGTCGAATTGCGCGCCGTCATCATTCGCACAATGCCTTCGGGCGTGTCTGCGAGGAGGTCCTCCGGCAAGCCGAGCAAGAAGCAGCGATAGCGGCTGACTTCGACGCGCGCACGCTCTTCCGCATTGAAGGTGCGCCGGCCCTCCTTGATCATTTTGAACGCCATCAAAAATACGGGGATCAGGCCCGCCGGCATTTGATCCACTTGCGGGATCGGCACGCCATAGACGTTCGCATCCCAGCGGCCTGAACGAATGGCGTTGAAGCGCACCATCGAGTGCATGAGGCGCACCATGGCGGCGGCCTTGAAGCCCTCGCCGTGGCGTTCGAGCGCGCCGGGCAAGGTTGTTGTGGCGAAGAACGTCGCCGTTTCGTTGACGCGGCGCGCGGCGCTTTCGTTGCTGAGCGTGCCGGTCAGCGCCATCGGCAGCGCGGAATATTTGTTGAGGAAGGTGGCGATGAAGGCGCCGCGCACGGCATAGGGCGCCAAATGCGCGGTCGCGTTGCGCTCAAGCCGCGCACCTTCGCGCACCAAATCCATGTCGACCCAGGCCGGTGTTTGCTCCATCGCGCGGATCAGCGCCACGAGTTCTGGCGGGGCGTCCTGAACATGCTCCACACCATGGTCGCAGGCCTCCTGCAGCATCGAAATGAGCTTACGGAAGCCATATTGCGGCATCAGCATCGCGTAGGCGTCGGCGACCACATCGCCCAGCATGGTATAGGCGCGCACCCGCTCCAGATCCTCATGGGTGACGGCCACGCCATTTGGCGCACGATCTTGCACCACGGCGTCCTTCGGGTCGTGCGTGAAGCGTTCCGGATCGCGGTCGAAATCGATGCCGCCATAAATCGCCGGGAGCTGGGTCTTTTGCGAGGCGACTTTGGCCCGGACCTGTTCGATCGAAATCATCGTGCTTCCTTGGCTCGCGCGTTCGTCCACAATGTAAGCAAAGCTCACATTTGGGCTACTCGCTTTGCGGGGAAACCCGGTGGCCCCACGGGAGGGGCGTTTAAGTGTCTGACAAATCACGTAGAACACCGCGCCAGGCGCGCGCTGAGGGCACCGTCGACGCCATTCTCGACGCCGCCTTTCAACTTCTGGAAGCCGACGGGGTCGAGAAGCTGACTACCAACCATGTCGCCCAGCGGGCCGGGGTCAGCATCGGCACGGTCTACCAATATTTCGCCAGCAAGCAGGACATCCTGGCGGCGCTCGCGCAGCGCCGTGCGGGGGCGGTTCGTGACGCCATCGCCGAGACCATTATCCGGAAGCCCGACGTCAGCAGTGTGCGATCGATCGTTCAGGCGCTGATGCATGGTTTCGAAGGGTCCCCGACCACACGCCAGGCCCTGCTCGACGCCATGTTCTTGCGGGGCGGCGATAGCGTGCTGGCGCGGCACCACGAGGCCTTTTTGGCCGCCATCGCCGGCAGAGCACGGCTCCAACTCGAACTCACGTCCGAATCCGCGTTCGTGCTGACACACGCCGCTGTCAGTTTGTTGCGCGCGGCGGCCGCCGAACAGGAACTTGCTCTTGATCCGGGCCGGCTTGAGGACGAATTGGTCCGTCTCATGGAGGCCTATATCGGCGCCCTGGTGGCGGCGCGACGCGATGGGAAATGAGCGGCTTGCGCGGGCGCGCCGCGCATAGCTCCCGCGCGGTTACGCAAGGCCGGCTTATCCCGGGCGTTTTAGGCCTCGTCGCTCAGGCTTTGATTGTGCTCCGTTTTCCCCAATTCACAGCCATCTCTCGACCGCCCTTGACCCCGCGCCGGCGCGACACATCGTTCAGTAAGACGTGAACTGGATTGCTCGCGCGCCCCGACCTCGCCATATCGACGCCTCGCTTGATGGAGATGCTGGGCTTCACGGGCGAAGCGTTAGTGGGGCTGACGCAAGGCGCGGAGCGTTTATTCGCGCGATAAGGCCCGGGCTGAGCATCCGGACCACAGACACTCTGAGGTAGAAGCGGAATGGATCACGATTTCTGCAATGTCGATGGCGCACGGCGCCTGAAGCAGAGGATCGAGGAATATTGGCGCGATCGCGGCTATAATGTTGAAGTTAAGCTCGTGGATGCGGGCTTCGTTGCCGCCATGCGCTCAGCGCGCACAGACGTGCGCAGCGACATGGTCAATGGGTTCCCGACGAAGCGTGCAGACAAGGACGATGATCGCTCGTCCCCTAGCCGTCGCGGTCTGGTGGGGGCCGCGTAAGCGCACGTGTCTGCTGGTCAGGGGCGCGCCGCCAAAAGGCGGCGGCAGATTGGTGTGAGGTCCGAATAGCGATCCAAGATGGCGTCGGCGCCGAGCTGATCGGCGTCGGCGTCGCAATAGCCAAACCCCACGACGACGACCGGCGCGCCCGCTGCGCGCGCCGCGCCGACATCGATAGAGGTGTCGCCAATCATGACCGAACGGCGCACCGTGCCGCCGGCTCGCGCCACGGCGGCCCGATAATGTTCGGGATGGGGCTTCCTGTCCGTTACGGCGTCCGCGCCGACCACCGCTGAGAACCATTTGCTGAGATCGAGCGCATCGAGCAATTGATGGGAGAGTTCGGTGCGCTTGTTCGTGCAGACGGAGAGTTTCGCGCCCATGCTCGCGAGCTGGCCGAGCGCTTCGATGATGCCAGGATAGGGCCGAGTCGCTGAAGCAATGTCGGCGCGGTAGATCTCCACGAAGGCGCCCATCAGCTGATCCAGCCGATCCGGCCCAAAGTTTACGCCATGGAACTCAGCCGCGCGCTCGATCATCGCCCGCGCGCCACGGCCAACCATGCGGCGGACATGCTCCAGCTTGGTGTGCGGCAAGCCCTCAAGGTCCAGCGTGGCGTTGAGAGCGCGCACCAAATCCGGCGCGCTGTCCACCAGCGTGCCGTCCAGATCGAAAACAATGGTCGCGTCGGCCAATTCGCCGATGGTCATGGATGGCCCCAAACTGAGTGTTCGGGCTAAAACCCCCACTGGATTCGAGCAATTGGGTAAAAGCAGATGAGCCGAGCGCGGGCGGCGGTGATTTTGGCGGCGGGCCAGGGCACGCGGATGAAATCCGACCTGCCGAAAGTGCTGCATCCGGTTGGCGGCCGGCCGATGCTAGATTGGGCCATCGCTTCGGCGCGGGGCTTGGGCGCGGAGCGGGTGATCGTCGTCACCGGGTCGCATTCGCCCCAAGTCCGCGCACACGCTGCGAGTATCGTCGGCGAGAGTTCCGTGGCGATACAGGATCCGCCGCTTGGCACCGCGCACGCGGTGCGCGCGGCTGAACAAGCGCTCGCCGGCTTTGACGGCGATGTCGTCGTACTCTACGCGGACGCGCCTTTGGTGAAATCCGAAAGCCTCGCTGCGATGTTCGCGCTGCGTGAAGCGAAAGGCGGCATGGCCGTGCTCGGCTTCACCGCGCCAAACCCGTTCGGCTATGGCCGCCTCATCACCGATGCCGAAGGCCGCTTGCAGCGCATCGTTGAAGAGAAGGACGCGACACCGGAAGAGCGCGCCATCAATCTCTGCAATTCCGGCGTGCTCTGCGCGGACGCCAAGGCGCTCTTCCAATTGCTCTCGATGGTGAAGAACGAGAACGCCAAAGGCGAATATTATCTGACCGACGTCGTCGGCCTCGGTCGCTCGGCGGGCTTCTTCACGCACATCGTTGAAGGCGACGAAACCGAAGTGCTCGGCGTCAACTCACGCGTGGAACTCTCCGAAGCGGAAGCTGCGTTCCAGCGCCGTCGCCGCCGCGCCGCGATGGAATCTGGCGTCACGCTAATCGATCCCAACACCGTCTTTTTCAGTCACGACACCGAAATCGCCAACGACGTGGTGATCGAACCAAGTGTGTATTTCGGCCCGGGCGTCAAAATCGGCAAAGGCGCACGTATCAAGGCGTTCTGCCACATCGAAGGCGCGGAGATCGGTGAGGGCGCGCAGATCGGCCCGTCCGCCCGCTTGCGTCCCGGCACCAAGCTTGGCGCTCAAGTGAAGATCGGCAATTTCGTGGAGATCAAGAACGCCACGTTCGGCCCGAAGGCGCAGGCGAGCCATCTCACCTACGTGGGCGACGCCGATGTCGGCGCGCGCGCCAATCTCGGCTGCGGCACGATCACCTGCAATTACGACGGCTTCGACAAATATCGCACCACGATCGGCGAGGACGCCTTCATCGGCTCCGACACAGCCCTCGTCGCGCCCGTCACCATCGGGAAAGGCGCTTACACCGGCACTGGAAGCGTCATCACCAAAGACGTGCCTGACGGCGCGCTCGGCGTCGGCCGTTCGCGCCAAGTGAACATCGACGGCTGGGCCGACAAGAACCGCGCGAAGAAGCAGAAGGCGAAGGACACGAAATGAGCGATTCAGACCTCGCCAAGTTCAACGCCGCGCAAGCAGCACTCGCCTACATCAAGGATGGCATGGTCGTCGGCCTCGGCACGGGCTCGACCTCGGCGCATTTCGTGCGTCTGCTGGGCGACAAGGTGCGCCAAGGATTGCGCGTGAAAGGCGTGCCGACGTCGGAAGCGACGCGCAATCTGGCTGAGCAGGTGGGCGTGCCGTTGATTGAGATTAGTCAAGTGGCCTCCATCGACGTCGATGTGGACGGCGCCGATGAGATCGATCCGCAGTTCCGTTTGATCAAAGGCGGCGGCGGGGCATTGCTGCGTGAGAAGATTGTCGCGGCCGCGTCAAAGCGCATGGTCGTGATTGCGGACGACACCAAATGGGTCGAAACGCTGGGCGCGTTTCCGCTGCCAGTCGAAGTCACCCGCTTTGGCTTTGCGTTGACGGCGCAGCGCATTAAGGAGGCGCTGCAGGCGGCGGGCTGTGAGGGTGTTGACGTCGCGCTGCGCGTGGCGGGCAAAGCCAACGAGCCCGTTATCACCGATGGCGGCAATTACATCATCGATGCGCACGCCAAGCGCATTCCGGATGCGACGGCGCTCGCCGCGCTGCTGCAGCAGATCGCAGGCGTGGTGGAGCACGGCCTCTTCATCGGCCTGGCGCATGTCGTGATCCTTGGCAAAGCCAAGGGCGTCGATGTGAAAGAGATCTAAGCCGCCTTCGCGCGCTTCGAGCCGGCCGCCTTCTTGGCGGCCTTCTTCTTCGCCGGCGTCTTCTTTTTTGCGACGACCTTTTTCACTGTCGCCTTCTGTGCGGCCGCCGCGGTGCGCTTGGCTGCGCACTTCGGACAAGCGCAAATGTCCTTCAGGTACTGATTGAAGTAGTTCTTGCCGTAATCGTAGTTCAGCTCTTCGCCCGGCTTGATGTTGCGCAGGGCATGGATGAACACGCGGCCCTTATGAATGTTGGGTTCGCAATTGGCGCGGCATGAATGGTTGATGTAGCGCGCGGTATTCCAACGCGGCGCGCCATCAATCGTCTTTTTGGAATTGATTTCGAACAGGTACTTGGAGCGGCTCTTTTCTTCCTGCTCTTTCGTGATCTCGACGCCCGTATATTCGATGATGCACGCGCCCTTCGGGATCGGGCTATCCGCGTAGAGGCCAAGGCCTGTCGCCGAGCGGCCCACGCGCAATTGGAAATCACCTGGAATGTAGGACTTTCTCGTCGTCATCGATTCTTCGCTCCGTCAGGCTCTAGAGCCGCGAACAGGGGCGCTTGGCAAGCGACTTAGTGCTGCGCGCGTGCGCATGTGCGTTGATGCCGCGAAACTCAGCGTCTTGTGTTGGTTCCGGGGAGCAGCCTTCGTCGAGCGAAGGCTGGCTGGGGTGCTAGGGATCGAACCTAGGAATGGCGGTACCAAAAACCGCTGCCTTACCGCTTGGCGACACCCCAAAACCGGCGAAGCGGCTAGATAGAGGCGCCCGCCCGCCGATGCAATGGGGGCCAGGCAGGGCAGCCAACTTTGTTCAGGTCGGGCGCGACGGGCGGCGTTGCGTTGACCCGAACCTGCCGCTATAAGCCCGCCTCCTCGGAGTATAGCTCAGCCTGGTAGAGCACCACGTTCGGGACGTGGGGGTCGTAAGTTCGAATCTTGCTACTCCGACCATCATCTTCTCGCGGCGAATCCCGATGACGCTGCCAAAATGACGCTTCACCGCAGATCCGTGATGGGGGCCGCTTTTGGCCTGTGTGCAAGCACGGCGCTGGCGGCCTGTGGTTCGGAGGAAGGCATGTACGGCCTGATCGGCAAGATGATCGCCAAGCCCGGCCAGCGTGGCGCGCTCGTGCGTCTTTTGCTCGCCGGCGCGCAATCCATGCCCGGTTGCCGTTCATTCATCATCGCCGCGGATCCGACGGACGAGAACGCCATCTGGATCACAGAGGTCTGGGATACCGAGGCCCAACACACCGCCTCCCTGCAATTGCCCGAAGTGCAAGCTGCGATCCGCGAAGCGCGGCCGTTGATCGAGGGCTTCGGCGAGCGCTTCATCACCGCGCCACTTGGAGGCGTAGGCCTTGGCTGAGGACGTTGCGCAGCGCTTCAACGCGCAGGTGTTCACCCAAGTCATCAACCTCGATCGCAGCACCGATCGATTGGAGACCGTGTCAGCGTATCTCAAAGCGGCGGGGCTCGACTACACGCGCTTCTCAGCCGTGGAGGGCCGCAAGCTCAACATGGACGAGCCCGAGATGCGTCGGCTGGTCGATGTAAAAAAGTGGATGCGCCGCCACCACCGCAATCCCACGCCCGCCGACATCGGCTGCTATCTGAGCCACTATTACGCGATCCAGGCCTTCCTCGCGCAGGACAAGCCGTTTGGCCTGATCTTCGAGGATGACGCCGCTTTTGGCCCGGACTTCATCCCCTTCGTGACGCATGCCCTAAATGATCCAAATGAATGGGACATTCTGAAGCTGCACGCGCGTCACCCGGGCCCGATGGTGACGCGCCGTGATTACGGCGATGGCGTAAGGCTCTGTTCGTTCGTCGCCCGCCACGCTGGCACCACTTGCTACATGATCAATCGTCGCGCCGGCGAGCGGATGCTGAAACATCTCATTCCGGCCGTCCGCATGATCGATTGGGCCTGCGATCAGGGCCACCTGATGCATTTGCGCGTGCGCACGCTGACGCCGATGATCGTGGGCCTGCAGCCGGTGGCGACCACTCGTGACACAGGCGTCTCGCGCAAGCGTTCGTGGATCGAGAAACAGACTGACCGCCCGATCCTGCCGCGTTGGCAATTGCCGTTCCGCCGTGTGTGGGATGAGGTGCATCGCGTCGGCTATACGCTCTTCGCGGACGGCGGCTTGCGGGCGATGTTGTTCGGACCGAAGCGCTAAGCGCTCAGCTGAAAGAACATCCAAAGGCCGCCGACGCCGAGCGCGACCACAAGAACCCAGCGCATCGTTTCCGCCATGGCGTGCACTGCGCCGCGTAGCGGGCTGAACATCGAAAGCGCTAGCGTGACGATGAACGCCGCGCCGACCGCAAGCCAGGCTTCGAACTCGCCCAGCTGACTATCCAGCGCAGCGATGAAGGCGAGATACGAAGCCGCCGCGCCCATGGTAAAGCGCACTAACGCCTTGAGGATCGTGCTGCCGGTCCGGTGCGGACTTTCGACCGGCGTTTGGGCCGGCGCGGCATCGGCGGGCGGCGGCAGAGGCTGGCGCGATTGCACACGCAGCCGACGCCAGGCTTCGGCCTCAAGCTCGGCCCGCACCTGCTGTTCAAACATCCAGTCGTCGGTCGCGAACGCTGGCGACCTGCGGGAATCCGGCATCGGCGCACCCTCTCCAGACGTGCATAATGCAGCAGCCTCACGGGGCCGGAAATAAGCAGCGGCAGCAACGCGCTAGAAAAATCGACGGCGGTAGCCAGGGGTGTCATTTATCATTTTTCGATAAAATCCGCTTGCCTTCTCGATTTGCCCATATCATTTATCGATAAACCCGAGCCAAGGGGTGGAGTAGCGTCTCGTGAAGCAGTTTTTGATCACCGTCGGCGGCGTTCTCGTCGGCCTTTTGCTCTTCTTGTTCATAGGCCCGTTCATCCTGATCGGGGCGCTGTCGTCGATGACGGCGCCTCCGGCGCAACCCTCACACATGGTGTTGTCGCTGGATCTCCGCGAAGAGATGACCGACCAGCGCCCCGCCAACCCTTTTGCGGCCCTTGGCGGCGGCAATGCGTTGCTTGAGATCCTCGCGCGGATCGAATCCGCGCGCACAGACGATGCCGTGAAGGGGCTCTTCATCCGCGGCAACACGACGGGCATGTCCGCAGCGCAAGCAGAAGAGCTGCGCGCCGCGATCGCCAGTTTCCGTCAATCCGGAAAATTCGTGATCGCGCACCTGCAAACCGACGGCGTTCGCATGTCGATGCCGGGCTACATGGCCGTCGCCGACGCCGACGAGGTCTGGCTGCAGGAAGCCAGCGAGTTCATGCCGATGGGGCTCTCGGCGGAGGTGACGTTCCTCGCCGGCACGCTCCAGCGCTACCACATGCAGGCGCAGTTCGAGCAGCGTGAGGATTACAAGAACGCGCCCAACACGATCACACAGCGTGATTTCACACCCGCCCACCGTGAGGCGACGCTGTCGTTGATGAACGGCATTTATGACAACATGCTGGCCAACATCGCCGCCGACCGCGGCATCACGCCGGCGCAAGCCCGCACCGCAGTGGAAACCACACCGTTCACCGCCCAACGTGCGCGCGAACTGAGTCTCATTGACCAGTTTGGCCGTCCTGAAGAGGCGGAGCGCGCCGCCTTGGCGCGAGCCGACAACGAGGACGCTCAGATCGTCGACATCCACGAGTATCGTCCGCGCCCGCAAACCGGTGGTCGTGTGATCGCGGTGGTGCAGGGCGAAGGCGCGATCGTCTCGGGTCCGCCGGAAGACGGCTTCTTCGGTGACGACGAGACCATGAACAGCGACCGCATTGCGCGCGCGCTCCTGGACGCGTCCGAGGATGAGGATGTCGCCGCGATTGTCTTCCGCGTGTCGAGCCCGGGCGGTTCTGTGGTCGCCTCGGACCAGATCCTGGCGGCGTTGCGTACGGCGCAGGAACGCGGCAAGCGGGTTGTGATCTCAATGGGCGATGTCGCCGCGTCGGGCGGTTATTACGTCGCCACCCATGCGGACGAGATCGTCGCCTCGCCGTCGACCATTACCGGCTCGATCGGCGTGTTCGGCGGCAAGCTGATCATTGGCCCGGCCCTTGAGCATTATTTCTCGACCAATACGGAGACGATCACAGTCGGTTCGCCGATGGTGGAAATGTTCACCAGCGAGCGGCCATTCAACCAAGCCGAGCGCGCCGCGTTTGCAGGCTTTATCGATCGCACCTATGCGACTTTCATCGGCCTCGTCGCCGAGGGCCGCGAGATGACGCCAGAGCAAGCGCGTGCGGTTGCAGGCGGTCGGGTGTGGACGGGCCAGCAAGCGCTCGAGCGCGGCCTGGTCGACCACCTCGGCGGCTTCTCGGTCGCCGTGGCGCGCGCCCGCGCTCTGGCCGGCATCGGCGATGACGAACGTGTGCAATTGCGCTACTTCCCGGCGGCGGAAAATCCGTTCAAGGCGTTTGAGCGCCTGTTCGGCGCTTCCTCCGAGAGCGTGGAAGCCCTGGCGCGGATCAACGCGCTACTCTCCGATCCGCGCATGCAAAGCACCATGGCGGCGCTGCGCGAAGAGGACGCGAATGTCCGCGCGCAAGCGGAGGTCGCGACGATCCGCTGATCTAATCCATAGCCCCTTGAGAGGCCCTCCGCGGAAGCGCGGGGGGCCCTTTCTTTTGGGGCCTGGACTTGTTCTCAGCCCTTGTTCTCGACTTCGTATTTTGGAAGGTCGGCGCGCAGGGTCTCATAGAGACGCTCGACAAAGCGCTCGGCGTCGTCATCGACGAAATCGTCGAAATAGTCAGGGTGGTTGGACTCGAACACATACTCGCCCTCATCAGCGAAGATGAAACCGAGTTCCTCGTCGGTGTGCACGTGGATGACGGCGATCTGAGTCTCCTCGTCGTCCTCCTCGCCGAGCGCGAACGCCAAGCGGCGCGAGGAAATCTTCTGTTCGAGGATGGGCGCGAGCGCCTGCAGCGCCGCGAGATCGTCAAACCCGTCTTCTTGGTTCAGAGCGGATTCCAGGCGCTTGCGCGCTGCATCGACCTCGGCATCGAAACCCGACGCCGGGGCGGCTGGCGTTTTCTTCGTGCTCATGCCGCTTCCATCAGGCTTTCGAACACGGCGCGCCCGCCAATCCGCCCAAGCACGGGGTCAGAGGCGCGTTCCGGGTGAGGCATCATGCCCATGACGTTTCCGCGGTCATTGATGATGCCAGCGATATCACGGGCTGAGCCGTTGGGATTATCGAGATAGCGAAACACGACGCGGCCTTCACCCTCGATCCGGTCGAGGGTGGCGTCATCGGCGACGAAGCGGCCGTCCCCGTGCGCGATCGGGATCTCCGTTTCGCGCGTCTCACGATAAGCGCGTGTGAACGCGGTGTTGCCGTTGGCGATGGCCAGCGGCACGTCCTTGCAGGCGAATTTCAGGCCTGCATTGCGGGCGAGCGCGCCTGGCAACAAGCGCGTTTCGGTCAGCACCTGAAAGCCGTTGCAGATGCCGAGTACAAGGCCGCCCCGTTCCGCGTGCGCGATCACTGCGCGCATCACCGGGCTCTTGGCGGCCATCGCGCCTGAGCGGAGATAGTCGCCGTAGGAGAAGCCGCCCGGCAGCACAACGAGGTCGAGGCCCTCAGGCAGCGCGGTGTCCTTATGCCAGACCATGGAGGCAGGCTTGCCGGTGATGCGCTCAAGGGCGCGTGCGGCGTCGCGGTCGCAATTGGACCCCGGAAAGACGATGACGGCTGATTTCATGAGGCTTCCATAAGCTGCGTCGCCGTCGTTTTAAAGGCGTCAGAGACGGCCTGCGGGCGTTCCGAGGCAGTCCGTCGTGGTTTCTTGGCCGAATGTGCTAAGGAGCGTCCATGGCCACATGGATTCTGATCGCGATCTTCGGCGCCATCGCTATCACGGCGGGGTTGGTGGCGATCCTTCAGCGCGTCAACGCAAAGAGCGTGCGCGACACGGTCGCCAGGGGCGAAGCCGGCGCGATGATCCCGGCGGTCGGCGGCGACCGGCGCGACCCCGATGGTCAAGCCGAAAGCGGTGATAATGGCGGCGGCGACGGTGGCGGCGGCGACTAATGTCGTTAATGTAACAGGCCTGTCACAAAACCGAGCCAAAAGCGCGCCGACCGCCAAGCGGCGGAATCACGTTCGCCCGTCTCAAGCGGACCGGAGGGCCGGTCCAGAGCGCCGAACCGAGGACAAAAGGTGACGAACATGAACACGAAGGTCTTGAGGCGCGCCGCGCTGGCCGTGGCGGCTGTCGCGCTCGCCGCATGCGGCAGCGGCGAAAACCAAGCGCCGGCGGGCGGCTCCTCGTCGGAATCGATCCAAATCGACGGCTCCTCGACCGTCTTCCCGCTTTCGGAGGCGGTGGCTGAAGCCTTCAGCACCTCGCAGACTGGCGCCGCGCGCGTCACCGTTGGGGAAAGCGGAACGGGCGGCGGGTTCCGCAAATTCTGCCGTGGCGAAACGCAAGTGCAGGGCGCGTCGCGCCCGATCCTCGCTGAGGAGATGGCCGCCTGCGCCGCGGCCGGCGTCGAGTACGTGGAATTGCCGGTCGCCTTCGATGGTTTGACCGTCGTGGTCCATCCGTCGAACCCCGTACGCAGCGTCACTATCGCGGAATTGCGCCGTATGTGGGAGCCGGCTGCGGAGCGGGTGGTCACCAATTGGCGTCAAGTGAACCCGTCTTGGCCGGATCAAACGCTGCAATTGTTTGGCGCCGGCACCGCGTCGGGAACGTTCGACTTCTTTACCGAAGCTGTCGTCGGCACCGCGAAGAGCTCGCGCACGGATTACACGCCGACTGAGGATGACAACGTCACGGTTCAGGGTGTTGTCGGCAACCCGAATGCGATCGGATATTTCGGCTTTGCGTATTACGAACAGAACCAACAACGCCTCGCGGCGCTGACTATCGACGGTGTGGCGCCGACGGCGGAGACCATTGCCAATGGCAGCTACCCGCTGACGCGGCCGATCTTCGTTTATATCAACGCGGAAGCCTTGCGCCGGCCACAAGTCCAGCGCTTCGCGCAGTATTACGTGGCGAACGCCAGTCGCTTGGCGCGCGAAGTCGGCTACGTCGCGTTGCCGGACGACGTCTATACGGCGCTCACAACCCGCGTGCGCGAGCGCACCGCCGGGACGGCGTTTGGCGGTCATCAAGAAGCGCGCGTCAACATCACCGAAGTGATGGCGCGTCCGCTTTCCAGCCAAGCGCCCACCGCGGAATAATCGTTACAACCGGGCGCTGCCTCAGGCGGCGCCCGGCCTGCGCTGCCGGTCCGGCGTCCCTATATATGCTTTATGCTTCCGACCGGCGCATTCGCGGTGGCGATTGGCATAGGCGCTTTGGTGCTAATCGCGCTGGTTTCGATGCGAGAACCAACTCGCCGACGACGATCGCGTGACGGCGGCCCGATCATTCCGCTTGGCGACGCTGATCATGACGGGGACGCCGATTTCGGCGAGGGCTAGATCATCGATAGGCTGTCGAGATGCAGCGCTTGTCGCGCGGGGCGCTCGAACATGACCGCGAACATCTCGTCGCCGCGCTCGGTGCGCTCCACGTTCATGGACGCGATGATGGCCATGATGACTCCAGCAAACGCGTAGAGCCGGTATTCGCGCCACACCTCTTCGAAGTCTGCATCCGCGCCCAGTGTGCGCAGCTCGTCGACATAGAAGCGCACCAAGCGCTCTTCCTCCTGCGCGCGGACGCCCGCGTCAGCGACGCTTGTGCCGATCAAATAGGCGACATCGGAAGCGCCCGCGCCCAGCCCGAGCGTCTGCCAATCGACAACGTATGCGCCGCCATCTGGAGAGAACAGAATGTTGTCGATGCGCAGATCGCGGTGCTGGATGGTGCGCGCTTTGGGACTGGTCTCGAAATAAGTCGCCGTCCGCGCGACCAGTTCGCCGCCCAAGGCAAGCAGGTCCGGGGCGATCCGCGCCGCATAACGTTCCCGGAATTGCGCGTAGAGCGGCGCGAGCATTTGCCTAACCATCGCGTCAACCTGGGGCTTCGGCTGCAGCCAGGCGATATCGTCTAGCCGCGGATCGCCCCAATACGGCGCATGCAGTCTCGCTGCTTGCTTCAGCGCCGCCTCAATCTGCGCCACCGACGCGCCCGCAAGTTGGTCGCCTTGCTGCGCCGGCGCCAAATCCTGCAACAACAATACGAATTCGCTCTCATCTGCATTGGCTTCGAGATGCAGGCATTTTGGGCAAGCGACGCCAATCTTGTCGGCCAACTCGCGATACCAGCCTAATTCCAGCGCGTACGACCCGAGTGCGGCCGCTATGGCGCGCGTACCGGCGTCGGCGGAGGGACATTTGGCAACGATCGAAGCGGGGCCTTCGCCGCCTTTCCAATCGAGTCTTACGCGGAAGCTCAGGCTCATTTGTCCGGTGCCGATCGATTTGGCGCTGAAGCCAGCAAGCGAACCGGCTGGCGCGCCTAGTTTTTGTTCGAGCCAGGCGTGCGTGAAAGCGTCGGGGTGTGATGGCGTGGTCATGGGGCGCCATCCAGCATGCTGGTGAATCCGCTGGGCGCATGGGGGCCAATCAGGAATTGCTCCAGCACACCCGCGCCGGAATAGGTCTTGCCGCCATCATTGAGCGTGGCGCGGGCGAGTGCCTGGATGTGTATTTGCCCCGGTGCACTATCGTCGACCTCACGCGTATCGATCACATCGTATGCGGTCTCAAACTCGCCATGGTCGCGGCCATGCCCCCACGTCGGATGCGTGTAGCCAAGCCCGCTCATGTAGAAGTGCGCACCGGTCGGCTCAATGCTCAACTCCGGTCCATTCTCGGCCAAGCGCACGCGCGTCTTCTGCAGCCGTCGCGAGCCGGAGCGGTAGATCAGCTCTGTTTGCGGCGCCTCGAATTCGGTGCGCGACGCGCCAATCACATCCACCACGGCGCGCCTATTCCAAGCCCGCCCAGCCTCATCGTCATTCGTGTGGAAGAACACCGCCCGGTCGCCGAAATTGAATGGCGCCCAGAGCCAGAAGAATTGAAATGGCGCCGGCGCGGGCTGCGAGTCCGCCGCGCCCACGGGGCGAATGCCCCACGAGCGATCCCGCGTCCCCAGCGCGCCGGCCACATCGAGTTTCTGCCCCTGCAACGAAACCTCGCCGCTCCAGGCGCCGTTTTGCGTCATGCGCGTGTAATCCATGAACATGCGCGGCCCGACGCGGCGGGTGAATCGCGGCTCCTCGATCGGCCGATGGCGGGCGTCGAACACCAAATCGGCGCGCACGCCGCCGTCATTGTCGCTGACGCGCAGCCCGAGCTTCTGCAACGGCTCGATCACGCGCACCTCGATCGGCCCCACGCGCAAATCCATGCGCTCGCTGTTCAGCCGTCGCGAGGCGCGCACATTGTGCTGCTTGCCATCCACGAGCAGGCAGAAGGCCGCGTCGATCACATCGAGATGCGGATAGACGCCCAGCGCGGCCGCCAAGAACACCGAGCCGTCGGCGCTATAGCCGTTGAAGAAATAGCGATCGTAGAAATTGCGGTCGCTGCCGGAGAACGCAATCGGCTCCGGCGTCTGGTGGATCGGATAATCGTCACCCCAGGTCAGCATTGGCGTTTCCTCTTATGTTTTGAGGAAAGCCTAGAGCTTCATTGTACGCTTACAAGCTTGTCGTGGCGGGAGCCTAGCGCGCGATTTCCACGCGGTAGCTTTCGATCACCGTGTTGGCGAGCAGCTTCTCGCACATCTCTTTCACCTGCGCTTCGGCGGTGGCGGGGTCGAGGTCGCCATCGAGTTCAATCTCAATGCGCTTGCCCACGCGTGCGTCGTGCACGCCGCCAAAGCCCAGCTCCTTCAGCGCGCCGGCGACGGCCTTGCCTTGCACGTCCAGCACGCCCGGCTTCAGGCCGACGGTCACGATCGCTTTCATACTAGTCCCCCTCGCGCCGCTCTCGCCGGCATAGCAAACCGGCGAGGCGGGTTCGTTCAATTCTTCAAACTCAGTGGACACTCTCGCCGCCAGCGGCCGCTTGTTTCACGATGCCCAGGCGGCGTGCGACTTCCACATACGCCTCGGTGACGTTGCCGAGATCGCGGCGGAAACGGTCCTTGTCCATTTTCTCGTTGGTCTGCACGTCCCACAGGCGCGCGCTGTCGGGGCTGATTTCGTCGGCCACCACGGTGCGCACCATATCGCCCTCATAGAGGCGGCCAAACTCGAGCTTGAAATCGACGAGCTTGATGCCGACGGCGCCGAACATGCCGAACAGATAATCATTGATGCGCAGCGTCAGCGCCATGATGTCGTCGATCTCTTGGGTCGAGGCCCAATTGAACGCGGTGATGTGCTCTTCAGCGACCATCGGATCGCCGAGTTCATCCTTCTTGTAATAGAATTCGATGATCGAGCGCGGCAGCGGCGTCCCTTCCTCGATGCCCAATCGCGTGGAGAGCGAGCCGGCCGCCACGTTGCGGCAGACCACTTCGAGCGGAATGATCTCAACGTCGCGAATGAGCTGTTCGCGCATATTGAGCGTCTTGATGTAATGGGTCGGCACACCGATCGCGTTCAGGTTCTGCATGATGAACCCGGAGATCTGGTTGTTGATGACGCCCTTGCCCTCAAGGATCGCTTTCTTCTGCGCGTTGAAGGCCGTCGCGTCGTCTTTGAAATACTGGATCAGGGTGCCCGGCTCGGGGCCCTCGAACAGAATCTTGGCTTTGCCTTCGTAAATCTTCTTGCGACGGGACATGATGCGCGCCCTCCTGAGGCGGTAACCGGATATTGCCCGGAAATGCCTCCAAGGCCGCGGAATCGCCCGGCGGCCTCTAAAGTCCAGAACTTAAGGGCAAAGCGGGGCGCCCACAATTGGCGCAGGCGCCCAGATGCGGTTGATTGGCTGCGCGGGGCTCACTATTCATGCCAGCAACTACCCTGAAAGGCGGAAAATGAGCCAATTTAACGATCGTGAGCGCGCGGAAGAGAAGAAGTTCCAGCTCGACCAAGAGCAGGAATTCAAGGCGCAAGCCCGCCGGGCCAAGATCGTGGGTCTTTGGGCGGCCAATCTCATCGGCCTGAGCGGTGAAGAGGCGGAAGCTTACGCCAAGTCCGTCGTGATGGCCGACCTTGAGGAAGCGGGCGTGGAAGACCTCTTCCGCAAAATTCGCGCCGATCTCGACTTGCACGCCGTCCAGCTGTCGGACCACCAGGTCCGCGCCAAGATGGAAGAGGCGTTGAACGAGGCGCGCGCGTCGGTGAAAGCTGGGCAGTGAGCGCCGAAGCGGGGCGGGCCTCCGTCCTGCTGACGTTCTGGCGCGGCGTGCGCTTGCGCTGCCCCGCATGCGGTGCGCGGACCTTGTTTCGCGCCTACCTCAAACTCAACGAGACATGCCCTGCCTGCGGGGCCGATTTTTCGCGCTCGGAAACCGCCGACGTCGCGCCCTACGTGACGGTGATGCTGATTGGTTTGATCGGCATGCCGCCGATCCTGGCGCTCGCGATGCACGCGGGAGAGTACGCCGAACTGATGCTCGCGCCCGCCTTGCTGTTTGCTCTGGTGCTCGCGCTGGTCCTGTTGCCGCGCGTCAAAGGCGTTCTCGCCGCGCTCCTGTGGCGGGCGCGGCGAGAAATGTAGCCTCAGGGGTTCAGGTGCCCGATCGTGTAGTTCACGATGCGGTCGGCGTCTTTGAAGACTTCGCCGAGATCGACCTTTGAATCGCGCTTATGGACGTGCGCGGTCAGCGCCTGTTCAAAAGCAAAGCGACGGAGGTCCAGCATGACCTCTTCATCCCATTCGTCATTTTCCGGCTCGAATTCGCTCATCGCCCATCCCCTTCTGGAATCTGGATGGCCAAGGCTTCCAATGCTTCGCGCAAACGCGCAAGCGGGGACGCGGAGCGTTGAAGCGCCGGAACGATCAGCCGAAGACGCGCTGGAAGATCGCATCGACGCGGGCGAAATGATGGGCGTCGTCGAAGCAGGCGTCGATCGTGTTCATGTCGAGCTTCGCGGTGATTTCGGCATCGGCTTTCAGGCGGTCGATCAGCGCGGTGGCGGGGCGCGGCGGCGGGCTTTGCCACACGGCCATCGCGTTGCGCTGCACGAGACGGTAGGCGTCTTCGCGCGTGACCCCCGCTTGCGTCAGCGCCAGCATCACGCGTTGCGAATTGTGCAAGCCGCCGAGCAGCGCCAGATTGCGCGCCATGTTCTCGGGATAAACGACCAGCTTTTCGATCACCATCGCCATGCGGTGCAACGCGAAATCGAGATGGATGGTGGCGTCTGGGCCGATGCCGCGTTCGACGGACGAGTGCGAAATATCCCGCTCATGCCAAAGCGCCACGTTCTCCATCGCCGGCGTCACCGCGCTGCGCACCAAGCGCGCGAGGCCGCAGAGGTTTTCCGTCAGCACCGGGTTGCGCTTGTGCGGCATCGCCGACGAACCCTTTTGGCCGGGCTCGAAGAATTCTTCCGCTTCTAACACTTCGGTGCGCTGCAGATGGCGGACTTCCGTCGCCAGGCGCTCGATGCCGCTGGCGACAACCCCGAGCGCCGCAAAGAACGCCGCGTGACGATCGCGCGGGATCACTTGGGTTGAAACCGGCTCGATGGCGAGGCCGAGCTTCTCAGCGACATAAGCCTCAACGCGCGGATCGATCTGCGCGAATGTGCCGACGGCGCCTGAGATCGCGCAGGTGGCGATCTCCGCCTTCGCCGCTTTCAAGCGTTCCCGATTGCGTGCGAACTCAGCGTAATGGCCGGCGAGCTTCAAACCAAACGTCGTCGGCTCGGCATGGATGCCGTGCGAGCGGCCGATTGTCGGCGTCGTCTTGTGCTCGAACGCGCGCTGCTTCAGCGCCGCCATCACACGTTCGCAGCCAGCGATGAGCAGATCACTCGCGCGCGCCAGCTGCACGGCCAAGCAGGTGTCCAGTACGTCGCTCGACGTCATGCCTTGATGGGCAAAGCGCGATTCTGGTCCCACGTGCTCCGCCACGCTGGTGAGGAACGCGATCACGTCGTGTTTCACCTCGCGCTCGATCTCATCGATGCGCGCGACGTCGAACTTGCCCTTGGCGCGGTATTCGTCGGCCGCGCTCTTCGGAATGGTGCCGAGCTCCGCCATCGCCTCCATGGCGAGGGTTTCGATCTCGAGCCAGATGCCGTAGCGGCTCTCGGGCTCCCAAATGGCCACCATGTCGGGGCGGGCGTAACGCGGAATCATGGGCGCCTTCTAACGCCCAAGGGCGGTCCCGTCACGCCACCCAGTCGCGGCGCAAGGTCCGGGCTGATAGCAGGAAATGCAGCGCGGCCCACAGATACCCGCAGACACCGATCATCATCGCCCAGCGCAGGCCCACTTCCACGGCGGCCGTGCAGGAGGCGTTGCCGGTCAACGTGGCGCAGGCTTCGGTGGTGAGCCCGGCGCTGGCCAATTGGCCGTTCGCCAGGAAATCCGAGAGCGCGCCGATTACGGGCGGGCCCATGCCGTAGCCGATCAGGTTGACGACGAAGAGCAGCACGGCCACGGCGGTCGCGCGCATGCGCGCCTCAACAACCCCTTGGGTCACGGCGTACATCGGCCCGAGATAGAAATAATGGGCGATCGCCGCGATCATCAGCGCCGGCATGGCGATCCAGATGTTCGGCAGGACGAACGAAAGCAGATAGAGCGGTGTGGCGATAAAGAAGCCCAGCGCCGGCAGCCACGCCAGCGCGTTCGGATGGCGCTTGGAAATACGGTCGGCGAGGAAGCCGCTAGTGAACGTGCCGATGGCGGCGCAGAGACCGAGCACAACGCCAATGATGGTGGCGGCTTCGAACAGTGAGAAGCCGTGCGTGCGGATCATGAAGCTGGTCAGATACTGGCCGACGCCGTAGCCGACGAAGCTGGCCAGCGCCGAACCAAAGGCCACGTGCCAGAAGGTCGGCTTCTTCGCGAGCGCGGCCACGGCGGACACGAAACTCGGCGCCTCAGCCTTTGCGGTCGCGCGCGGCGGTTCCTTCACCGTGAGCTTTACGATCACCGCAAGCAGCACGCCAGGCACCCCCAGCCAGATAAACGCCTCGCGCCAGCCCACGTGTGTCGCGATCCAACCGCCGCCGACGGCGGCGATCATCGAGCCAATCGGAATGCCCAGCGCATAGATCGAAAGCGCCGAGGCGCGGCGATCGGACGGGAAATAATCCGAGATCACGGAATTCGCCGGGGGCGTGCAGCCCGCTTCGCCGATGGAAACGCCAACCCTCGCCGCAAACAACGTGGCGTAATTGATCGCGAAGCCGCACGCCGCCGTCATTGCGCTCCAGAGGCCGAGGCAAACGGCGAGAATGGTCATGCGATTGTGCCGCTCCGCGAAACGCGCGATCGGAATGCCGAGCAATGTGTAGAGGATCGCGAAAGCGGGGCCGCCGAGCAGGCCGAGTTGGAAATCGCTCAAGCCAAATTCGGCTTTGATCGGTTCCTGGATGATGCCAATGACCACGCGGTCGATGAAATTGAAGGTGTAGACCACCAACAGGGCGCCTAAGACATAGGCGCGGTAGCCCTTGGTCGCGTACCCCTGAAAGGCCGGCGCTGTGGCGTCGGTCATGCATGTCCCTCCCGCTCGGCGGGGCGTTCGCCCTCGTTCCAGACAGCACTGTATGGGCTCGCGCGGGGGCGGCAAGTATTGAATTGCGAAGGGTTAGATCAGGCCGAGGTTCTTAAAGCTCGCCACGCCGTCACGGCCGATAATGAGGTGGTCGTGCACATTGACGCTGATCACCTCGGCCGCCGCTACGATTTCGCGAGTAATCGCCAGATCGGCCGCTGACGGCTTGGGATCGCCGCTTGGATGATTGTGCACCAGGATCAGCGACGCCGCCGAGAGTTCGAGCGCGCGGCGTGCGACCTCACGCGGGTAAACGGGCGCGTGATCGACGGTGCCTTCATTCATGATCTCATCTGCGATGAGCTGGTTCTTGGAATCGAGGAAGAGAACCCGGAATTGCTCGCGCGGCTCGTGCGCCATGCTCAAGCGGCAATAATTCACCAACTGCGACCAAGAGGTAATTACGGTGCGCTTTGCCAGGTCGGCCCTTGATGCACGCTCCATAATCGCTTGGGCGATCTTCAGATCCTGCGCGACCGATGGGCCCGCGCCCTTCACCTCAGCGATACGCTGCACAGGGGCCGCAAGCACAGCTGATAGGCTTCCGAATTTCGCTAACAGCGCCTTGGCGAGAGGTTTTGTGTCTTGGCGCGGAGTAGTGCGGAACAGCATGAGCTCGAGCAACTCGTAATCCGCCAGCGCGCCGGCGCCGGCCTCATCGAAGCGTTGCCGCAGACGCGCGCGGTGGTCGTGATAGTGCGGCTTGTCCGGCGTGGGCTTCCTGCCCGCGGCGGCGGGGCGCGCGACCTTAATCGGTGGGCCATCGAGCTGAAACGGGAAGAGTTCGCTGTCTTCGACGGCGCGTGGCGGATCGGCTTTCGATTTGCCCCCGCCCGCCATCGGTCAGGCCGTCAGCGCGTGCGGTTGATCGAGCCCAGCGGGAGACTTCGTGAAAATCTCGATGCCGTCGTCGGTCACCCCGATGGAGTGCTCGTATTGCGCCGAGAGCGACTTGTCCTTCGTCACCGCCGTCCAACCATCGCCCAACACTTTCACGGAGGGCGAACCGAGGTTCAGCATCGGCTCCACAGTGAAGAGCATGCCGGGGCGAATTTCCTCGCCTTGGCCGGGTTTGCCGAAATGCAGAATGTTCGGCGCGTCGTGGAAGACACGGCCAAGTCCGTGGCCGCAGAATTCGCGCACGATCGAGCAGCGTTCGCTTTCGGCATAGGATTGGATCGCGTGGCCGAGATCGCCGAGCTTCATCCCCGGCTTGATCACGGCAAGACCGCGCATCAACGATTCATAAGTCACGTCCATCAGCCGCTGGGCCTTACGCGGCACTTCGCCGACGCCGTACATGCGGCTCGTGTCGCCATGCCAGCCATCGACGATCACGGTGACGTCGATGTTCAGAATGTCGCCCGAGCGCAGCACCCGATCGCCCGGAATGCCGTGGCACACGACATGGTTGAGCGAGGTGCACACGGTGTGGCGATAGCCGCGATAGCCGACGCAAGCCGGCAATGCGCCATGATCGAGCACGAATTCGCGGGCGAGGTCGTCAATGCGGCCCGTGGTGACGCCCTCGCGCACTTCCCCCACCAGCATGTCCAAGCATTCGGCGGCGAGGCGGCCAGCCTTGGCCATGCCCGCGAAGGCCGTGGCGCGGTCGTACAATTTGATCTGGCCGATATTGCGCTCTGGCGCGTCGGTCGCGTCTACGAAACTCATCTGATCTCCAATGGCGTGATCGTAACATAGGAAGGCTTGGAAAGGCAGGCGATTGGGGGTGTCGGCGCCGAACGCGGCGTGCTGTCTTAGCCGAGCGAGGACGGGTGGGAGCACGGCTGATGATCAAGCGCTTGGTTTTATTTGTTTTCTGTCTGGCATTCGGCCTGGGGCCGGCCCCGGCGTTTGCGCAGAAGGGCGGTGGCGGGCAGGTCATCACGATCAGGGTCTGCAACAACACTAACGACCCCGCCAACGTCTCGATCTCGTATCAGCCGGTCAACCAGCGGCAATTCTACAACCAGGGCTGGTTCACGGTGCAGTCGCGCGCCTGCAGCGACCTAGCCGAAACCGCCAATGGCTATTTCTACGCTTATGCGGAAGTCGTGAACGACAGCACGCGATTTTGGGCCGGCGATTTCCCGCTGTGCGTGGTTTATCCCGGGCCGTTCAATTTCTGGAGCAGCAATTCCGACCGCTGCGCCGCCGGCCAGGAGGTCCGCCAGTTCGTGCAGATGCAGACCGACAATTTCGGCGTCTTCACCTGGAACCTGGATCAGTGATCAAGCGGCTTGCGCGCCAGTGCGGCCGATTACGCGGTTGCGCCCGGCGCGCTTGGCTTCATAGAGCGCTTCATCGGCGCGTTTGACGACGGTGTCGGCGGTGTCGTCGTTGCGCTCGGCGCAGGCGACGCCGATGGAGACCGTGATGTCGAGCGGCATGGGCACGCCTGGGACGCCAAAGGGCGCGGCGCAGATGTGTCGGCGCAGGCGCTCGGCGGCAAGGCAGGCGATGTCGCCTGCGGTGCGTGGCATGATGACAATGAATTCTTCCCCGCCCATGCGGCAGGCGAAATCAGACGGCCGCGTATTGGTCGCGAGCCGCACGGCGAATTCGCGCAACACCGCGTCGCCGACGTCATGGCCATAGGTGTCGTTGCATTGTTTGAAGTGGTCGATGTCGATCACCATCACGGACACCGCATCGCCGCCGCATTGCGCGCGTTGCACCAGCGGGCCGAGTTGCGCGTTCATGAAGCGACGATTGTAGAGATTGGTGAGCTGATCGGTGATCGCCAGTTCGAGGCTTTGGTCCAGGCGCGAGCGTAGCGCATCCATGTAGCGTTTGCGTCGCATCAAGGTGCGCGCGCGCGCGATGATCTCTTCCTCGTCGATTGGCCGGGTGATGATGTCGTGGGCGCCCAGCTCCAGTGCGCGGACGGCGCGCTTGCGCTCATCCGCATCGACGATCGCCAGTATAGGCAGATGCCGCGTCGGCTCGCCCGAGCGCATGCGCGCGATCACGCGGAAGCCGTCAAAGCCTTTGGCCGCCACCGAAACCACGACGAGGTCCGGCGGGCCAGCCGGGGCTTCCTCGCCCAGCAGGCTGACGCGATGCTCGATTCCGAGTGCGGCCTGCATGGCTTTGATTTGGGTTGGATTGTCATCAACGATCAACACGTTGCCGGCGCTCAGCCGCAATTGCTCCAGCGGATCGGGGCGCAGTTCTTCCTCGATCACGCCGAGGCGGCGTCCGTTCGCCTCGCGCGCGCGCAATTCGTCGGTGACGACTTTCAAGCTCAGCAGGCTTTTCACCCGCGCCATCAGCTGCACGTCATCAATCGGCTTGGTCAGAAACTCTTCCGCGCCCGCTTGAAGCCCGCGCACTTTGCTGTCGCGATCGTCCAGCGTGGTGAGAATCACAACGGGAATGTGCCGCGTTTCAGGCATCGCCTTGAGGCGACGGCAGGCTTCGTAGCCGTCGATGCCGCCGGGCATCATCACGTCGAGCAGAATGAGGTCAGGGCGTTCGCGCTTGGCCAATTGCACAGCTTCTTCGCCGCGCTGCGCCATCAGCACTTCATAATAATCCGCCGTCAGCTTCGCTTCGAGCAAGCGTCGGTTCGCTTCCAGGTCGTCGACAACGAGGATGCGCGCGCTCAAAGCGAGCCTCCTAGCCGATGAACTTGCGGATGGTTTCGAGGAAGGTGGTCACCGAGATCGGCTTGGAAAGGTAGGCGTCGCAACCGGCCGCGAGGATTTTCTGCTCGTCGCCGCGCATCGCGAACGCCGTCACCGCCACGACCGGAATGTGCTTCAGCGCCTCGTCCTTCTTCAGGCGATCGGTGATTTCCAGGCCGGAGATTTCCGGCAGCTGGATATCCATGATGATGAGGTCGGGCTTGTGTTCGCGCGCGAGCGGCAAGGCTTGGCGACCGTCTTTGGTCTTGACGGTGCGGTAGCCAAAGGCTTCCAGCAGATCGTTGAACAGCCTCATATTGAGTTCGCTGTCTTCGACGATGAGAACCGTTTTGGCCATTTACCCGCTTCGCTTTTGCGGCCCCGAGAGCCCAGATAGGCTGAAGAACGGCCTTATAGCGCCGAGGCCTTAACAACCCATCGCAATACCAGCAATCTCGCCAGTATTGTTAAGAAGACCTTAAGGATTGCAGTATGCGGCTAGGCGTGGATTTCGGCGGCACCAAGATCGAGGGGGCGCTGCTTGATTCCAATGGCGAAATCCTTGTCCGCCAGCGCGTGCCAAATCCTGGGAATTACTCGGACGCGGTGCGTGCGGTGGCCGATTTGACGGCGCGAATCGAACAGGAAACAGGCAAGCGCGCCGGCGCGGTGGGCGTGGCCATGCCCGGCTCGCTGTCGCCCATCACCGGCATGGTGCGCAATTCCAACTCGACCTGGCTCAACGGCAAGCCCTTTCTGGAGGACTTGAAGGTTGCGCTCGCGCGGCCTGTGCGCGTGGAGAACGACGCCAATTGCTTCGCGCTCTCGGAGGCCGTGGACGGCGCGGCCGCTGGTGGACGCGTGGTGTTTGGCGCGATCTTTGGCACCGGCTGCGGCGGCGGCGTTGTTGTCGATCGCAAGACCATCGAAGGCGTCAACGGCGTCGGCGGCGAATGGGGTCACACGCCCTTGCCTTGGGCCCGGGCCGACGAAACGCCCGTGCGTGATTGGTGCGGCCGCTGGCAATGCCTGGAGCAATGGGTCTCCGGCACCGGCTTCAAGCGCTGGGCCGGCATGAGCGCGCGCGAGGCCGACGAAGCCGCGCAGGCTGGTGATGCCAAAGCGATCGTCGCGCTCGATCACCTCGCCGACAAGATCGCGCGCTGTCTCGCGGTGGTGATCGACATCATCGATCCCGACGTGATCGTGTTCGGCGGCGGCGTTTCGAACGTCGAGCGCCTATATCCAAGTGTGCGCGGCAAGCTGATCGCGCATGTGTTCTCGGATGTGGTGAAAACGAAAGTGGTCAAGAACATGCACGGCGATAGCTCAGGCGTGCGGGGCGCCGCCTGGCTGTTCACGCCGGAGGAAGCGGCCTGAGATGATGCTCTGCCGCGCCTGCGCGCGCGTCATCGAAGGCGCACGCTGCGTCTGCGGCGGGGATTTGCCGGTGGAGCATGCCGAACTCAACCAGCTCTCCATCGCCCACCTCGATTGCGACGCGTTCTACGCCTCGATCGAAAAACGCGACGATCCAAGCCTGGAGGCGCATCCGGTCATCGTCGGCGGTGGCAAGCGTGGGGTTGTTTCCACCTGCTGCTATGTCGCGCGCGCCTATGGCGTGCGTTCGGCCATGCCGATGTTCAAGGCGCTGAAGCTCTGCCCGCAAGCCAAAGTCGTGCATGGCGAGATGCGCAAATATGTCGAGGAAGGCCGCATCATCCGCCGCATGATGGAAGATCTGACGCCGCAGGTGCAGCCGCTCTCCATCGACGAAGCGTTTATGGACTTAAGCGGCACCGAAGCGCTGCATGGCGGCTCGCCCGCGCAATCCTTGATCAAGCTGCAGAACAGAATCTGGGAAGAACGCCGGCTCACCGTCTCGATCGGGCTCAGCTTCAATAAATTCCTGGCCAAGACCGCGAGCGATCTCGACAAGCCGCGCGGCTTCTCCGTGATCGGGCGCGGCGAGGCGCTTGCCTTCCTCGAGAGCCGAGCCGTCTCCACGCTGCCCGGTGTTGGCCCCGCGGGCGCGACCGCGCTCGAACGCAATGGCCTGAAGAAGATCGGCGACATTCGGCTCGTCGGCCCGCAGCGCATGCGTGCGCTTTACGGCGATTGGGGCGCGCATCTCTTTGCGCTCTCGATGGCCGATGATCCGCGCGTGGTCGATCCGCACGGCGAACGCAAAAGCATCTCGTCGGAGACCACGTTCTTCGAGGACATATCGGCCATCGAAGCGCTCGAAGACATTCTCTGGCCGCTCTGCGAGAAGGTCGCCGCGCGCTGCCGCGCCAGCGAAACCGCGGGCCGCACGTTGACGCTGAAGCTCAAAGATGCGCGCTTCAAGATCATCACCCGCCGCCGCCAATTGCCGGAGCCGACATTGCTCGCGCACCGCATCTTCGAAACCGCCCGCGAACTGCTGGCGGGCGATGCGGATGGCCGCACCAAGTATCGGCTGATCGGCGTCGGCCTCTCCGATTTCAGCGACGCGGCCGCCGCCGACAAAGGCGACATGCTCGACACCGAAACCCCCAAACGCGCCGCCGCCGAGGCGGCCATCGCCAAGGCGCGAAGCAAGTTTGGCAAGGACGCCGTGCAAACCGGCCGGGCGCTGAAAGCGGATTGGGATGACGAGTGAGGTTGGTGCCGCTAGTAGAGATGTAACGCACTGAGGGAGCATCAGATGGGCCGGGTTGACGCGCGCTTGCAGGAATTGGGCATCACGCTGCCGACGCCGCCGGCGCCGGTGGCCTCCTATGTGCCGTACGTCGTTTCCGGCAACCTCGTATATGTGTCCGGCCAAGTCTCGGTCGACGCGAGCGGCGGCATCAAGGGCAAGCTGGGCGACGCGATCGAGGTCGAGGAAGGCCAGGCGGCCGCGCGGCTCTGTGCGCTCAATCTGCTGGCGCAGGTGAAGGCGGCGTGCGGCGGCGATTTGGATCGGGTCAAGCGCGTGGTGAAGCTGAGCGGCTTCGTCAATGTGACGGCCGATTTCAGCCCAATCCCGCAGGTCGTGAATGGGTGCTCGGACGTCATGGTCGCTGTGTTCGGCGACGCGGGCCGGCATTCGCGTTCGGCCGTGGGCGTCGCCAATTTGCCACTGGATTTCGCAGTCGAAGTCGATGGGATTTTTGAATTAGAATAGTTGAATGGACGGCACGGACGCGCTTTCGATCTCCGTAATTGGCGACCTCGCCAATATCGAGCGCGCTGTCTGGGACGGCTTGGCCAATCCAGCCGAAGCACCGTTTGATCCATTCCTCTGCTGGGATTTTCTGCAAGCGCTTGAAGAGAGCGGCTGCGCTACGGCAGCCAGCGGCTGGCAGCCTGCGCATTTGATCGCGCGCGAGGCGGGCGGCGCGATCGTCGGCGCCATGCCGCTTTACGCCAAGGATCATTCCTACGGCGAATACGTGTTCGACCATGCCTGGGCCGATGCGTTGCATCGCGCTGGCGGCGCCTATTATCCCAAACTGCAATGCGCCGTGCCGTTCACGCCGGTGCCGGGCCGGCGCATCTTCGCGCGCGACGCCGCCGTTGAAGTAGCGCTCGCGCAGGGCGCGATCGGGCTTGCTCAGCGCGCCGGCGCGTCGTCCGTGCACGCCACGTTTGCCAGCGAAGCGCAGTGCCAGCGCCTCGCCCCGCTCGGCTATCTGACGCGCGTCGGGCTGCAATATCATTGGTTCAACCGTGACTATTCCAGCTTCGCCGATTTCCTCGCCGACCTCTCCTCGCAGAAGCGCAAGACGATCCGGCGCGAGCGCGAACGCGCCAGCGAAGGCGTGCGCATCAAGCGCCTGCAAGGCGACGACATCAAAGCCCACGACTGGGACTTCTTCTTCCGCTGCTACATGGACACGGGCTCGCGCAAATGGGGCTCGCCCTATCTCAATCGCCAATTCTTCGATTTGCTTGGCGAACGCATGGGCGACAAGTGCGTGCTCTTCGTCGCCGAATGTGACGGCGCGCCGATCGCCTCGGCGCTCAACCTGATCGGCGGTGAGGCGCTTTATGGGCGTTATTGGGGGCGCGTCGCCGACGTGCCGTTCCTGCATTTCGAGCTCTGCTATTATCAAGCTATCGACGTGGCGATCGAGCTCAAGCTTCCGCGCGTCGAAGCCGGCGCCCAGGGCGATCACAAGCTCGCGCGCGGCTACGTGCCGGCGCCGACGTATAGCGCGCACTGGATCGCGCATCCGGGCCTGCGCACCGCGATCGCGCACTATCTCAACGCCGAGACGCCCGCGATCGTGAACGAAGCTGAGGTGTTGGCCGAGCACACGCCGTTTAGGAAGACTGATTAGCCCGCGCGCTCAGGGCGCGGCAACTCGGCGAGCGTTTGGCGTTCGTACTCCCGCGGATCGAGCTTGCAGGAATTGAGTTCGACCTCGAGGCGATGCGTGGGGCGCACGTCAGCTGGAGCCGGGCGCGCGACGGGCGTTTCGCCGACGAACCATGCGACGTAGTCCTGGCACCAAGCTTCGCGCGCTTCGAACGGCGCTGCGGCGATTGGCGCGGGTTCGGCGGGGCGTTTGTCGTCGGCTTGCGCCAACGCTGCGGTGGAGGCGCTGGCGATCAAGAATGTGGTGTAAACGAGATTGCGCATGGGCTGATCCTTCGCCTGGATCAACGCTGCGTTGTCACGACTGTTCCGCTGTTCCCGGCTTCGGCGCCGCCGCTTTCAGCACCGCTGATACATGACCATAAGGCCGTTGGGATCACCGGCAGCAAAGGTATTGTCGTTCAATTGGTTCACGGGCTGCGCGGATATTCTGTTGGCGTACGTAAGAGTGAGCACGTCGTTTTCAATCGACCAATTGCCGCTCGCGCCGGCGTAGTCGGCGAAAGTGCCGTCCTCACTGAAGACGTACGGCTGTCCGCAACCCGCTCTAAGGCCCCACATGCCGATAACCTCTGCGCGCGTCAGCGGGGTGTCGTCGATATCTGTGAAGCCATCGGGCTGCCCAGGTACGATTGTCGGTTCCAAGACTACGGGCGTGGATGGCGTTTGCGCCGTTGGCGGTGAGGATTGCTCGCAGCCAAATAGAACGAGGGCGCTTATGCACGTGATCGCGCAACGCTCAATCGACATGCTCAACCTCCATAACCGGATTAGCGCCGCCGCTTGCCGCGTTTGGTATCACGATCGCGAAACCCGCCACCGCCGCCGCGGCCTTGGCGGCTCATGCGTGATTTGCGCCAACCGGGGATCGCTTCGAGCGGATCGCTGAGCACGCTAAACAACAAGCCGCCGCTGATTGGCGTCGCTTCATCCAGACGCACTTCGACACGCATGCCGAGCGGGAAGCGTTGACCGGTTTGTTCGCCAACGAGCGCGTGCGCGGCTTCGTCGTGCACCCAGCGTTCATTGCCGAGCGTGGAGATGGGCGCGAGGCCGTCCGCTTGGGTTTCGTCCAAGCGAATGAAGAGGCCAAAGCGGGTGACGCCGGTGACGCGGCCTTCGAATGTGTTGCCGACGCGATCGGCGAGGAAGGCGGAGATATAGCGCGCCGTGGCGTCGCGCTCGGCCGCCATGGATTTGCGCTCCATTTCGCTGATGTGCTCGGCCGTCTCGACGTAGCGCGCCTCTTCCTTATCCGTCGCGCCATCATCGCCCAGCTTCAGCGCGCGGATCAGCGCGCGGTGGATGGTGACGTCAGCGTAGCGGCGGATGGGCGAGGTGAAGTGAGAATAGCGCGCGAGGTTGAGGCCGAAATGGCCGATATTGTCGGGTGAATACACGGCCTGCGATTGGGTGCGCAGCACGACCTCGTTGATGATGTCCTTGTTCGGCGACGTCTCGGCCAGATGTAGAATGCGGTTGAAGCGCGCGGCGGTGACGTTTTGGCCTTTGGTCCAGCTCATCTCGACAGTAGGCAGGAAGTCCGAAAGCGAGGCGATCTTCTCGTCGCTCGGGCGATCGTGGACGCGGTAGATTTGCGGGCGGTTCTTCTGCTCCAAGGTCTCGGCCGCGCAGACGTTGGCCTGGATCATGAATTCTTCGATGAGCTTGTGCGCATCGAAGCGCTCGCGCCGCTTCACGCCGGCGACCTTGCCGTCCTTGAAGATGATCTTGTGCTCGGGTGCGTCGATCTCGAGCGGTTGGCGCTTTTGCCGGCCAGCCCACACGCACGCATAGGCCGCCCACAGCGGCTTCAGGATCGTCTCAAGTAGTGGGCCTGTTTTGTCGTTCGGTTTGCCGTCGATCGCGGCTTGCGCTTGTTCGTACGAGAGCTTCGCCGCCGAGCGCATCAGGCCGCGCACGAATTTGTGGCGGATCTTTTGGCCGTCGCGGTTGAAGATCATCTCCACGGCCAAGCAGGCGCGTTCCTCGCTCTCACGCAGCGAGCAGAGATCGGCCGACAGCGATTCCGGCAGCATGGGCGCCACGCGATCGGGGAAATAGGTGGAGTTCGACCGCCGCCAAGCGCCGCGATCGAGCGGCGAGCCGGGCTGTACGTAAGCGGCGACGTCGGCGATGGCGACCCAGACGCGCCAGCCGCCTTTGTTCTTCTCGTCCGTATCGGGCGCGGCATAGACGGCGTCGTCGTGATCGCGCGCGTCTTCGGGGTCGATGGTGATGAGCGGAACGTCGCGCAGATCGGTGCGACCCTTGAGCGTGGGCTTTTGCGCCGCCTTGGCTTGCGCTTCCTCGTCCGGTGAGAAGCCTTCGCTGATGCCGTGCGTGTGCATGGCCAGGATCGAGGCGGCGCGCGGATCGCTTTCACGGCCGATGACCTCTTTGACGATGCCGCGCTTCGGCCCATGCGCGCGGCCGCGTTCGGGCGCCAGTTCGACGAAGACGAGGTCGCCGTCTTCGGCTTCGCCGACATGCTGCTGTTCGATCAGCAGCGGGTAGCGCGCTTTACGGTCGGCGGGTTCGACGCGGCCACCGCCAAATTTGGCGCGCGGGTCCTTGTTGGCGCGATAGACGCCCAAGATGCGGTGCGCGCTTTGACCGAGGCGCTTGACGACGCGGGCGACGAATTCGCCGCTCTCTTCGCGTGCGATGCGGGCCAGTACGCGATCACCCACACCGATCGCGGCTTCGCCTTTCATGCGGCGCGCTTCGCCGGGGGCGAGGCGGATCATCGGGCCGAAATAGCCCTCTGGGCCCCGCATGCGCGCGAGCAATTCGCCGTCCGGATCGCGATCGACAATATCCATCACGCCGGATTCAGGCAGCGCGTTCGCGTCGGCGTAGGATTTACGCCCGGTGCGCCCGAGCGCGCCTTCTTCTTCCAGCTCGCGCAGGATGTGGCGGAGCTCTTTCTTCTGCTCGGGGCCAATGCCCAATTCATGCGCGATGTCGCGTTTCTGCGCCTTGCCGCCAGATTTGCGGATCGCCTCGAGCACGCGCTCGCGGGTCAGGGGCTCAGGGAAGGTGGGTGGGCGTTTGGGCATGTTATCGTTTGCTAGTGGCGACGATCAGCGAATGAACAAATGCGCCGATCAATGGGATCAGGATGGGCCAGTCTGCCCCGACAAATCCAGCACTCACGCCGAATAGGACGAACAAAGCCGCCCAGAGCGCAAAGACCTGAAAGAGGCGAGCACTTTTGGACGCCATGAATCTCAGTGTGTCACCTCTCCACCGCGAGGGGGAGAGGTCGCTCGAACTTGTTCGAGCGGGTGAGGGGGTGAGGTTGCAGGATTGGGCTCATCTCGAAGTCCCACCCTCATCCGGTCCGCCTTCGCCAAGCTACGGCGGACCACCTTCTCCCGCCCATGCGGGAGAAGGGAGATCAGTGTCACGCCTTCTTCGCAGCCTTCTTAGCCGCCGGCTTTTTCGCGGCCGCTTTCTTCGGAGCCGCCGCCTTCTTGGCGGCTACCTTCTTAGGCGCGGCTTCCTTTGGCGCGGCGGCTTTCTTCGCTGGCGCTTTCTTTTTCTTTTTGCCGCCGCCGGCTTCGGCGCGGGCGGCTAGGAGGGCGAGGGCTTCGTCGAAGGTGACGTCTTCGGGCTTCTTTTCCTTCGGCACGTTGGCGTTGGTTTCGCCGTCATTGATGTAGGGGCCGTAGCGGCCGCTCAGCACGCGCACCGGCTTGCCGGTGACGGGGCTTTCGCCAAGCTCCTTCAATGGCGCGGGCGCTGCGCGGCCGAAGCGGCCTTTGCCGCCGCCGGCTTTCTTTTCTTCGATCAAAGCGACGGCGCGATTCATTTGAATTTCGTGCACGTCGTCGGCGCCGGGCAGATTCACATAGAGATTGCCCATTTTGATGTACGGGCCGAAGCGGCCGATATTGGCGACGATCATTTCGTTTTCGCTCGGGTGCATGCCGATTTCGCGCGGCAGCGAGAGCAATTTGATCGCGGTTTCGAGATCGACGTCCGTCGGCGCGCGGCCCTTCGGCACGCTGGCGCGCTTGGGCTTGTCGGGATCGTTCGGATTCGGCGTTTCGAAATAGGCGCCGAAGCGACCGTTCTTCAACACCACCGGGCCGTTGGGGCCTTCGCCAATGATGAGACCGTCGGACGGAATAGCTTGCTCGGCGTCTTCACTGCCTGCGAGTTGGCGCGTGTATTTGCACGGCGGATCGCCGTTGTAGTTCGAGCAGCCGACGAAGGCGCCGAACTTGCCGAGGCGCAGCGAAAGCTGGCCCACGCCGCAGAGCGGGCAGGTGCGCGGATCGGAGCCGTCTTCCTTCGCGGGGAAGATATGCGGGCCCATCACCTCGTTCAGCGTGTCGAGCACTTGCGTGATGCGCAGATCGCCGGTGTCGGCGATGGCGCCGCTGAAATCTTTCCAGAAGTCGCGCATCAGCGCTTTCCAATTGAGTTCGCCGGCGCTGACTTCGTCGAGCTTCTCTTCGAGGTCGGCGGTGAAATCGTATTCGACATACTTGCCGAAGAAATTTTCGAGGAAGGCGATGACGATGCGGCCGCGATCATCCGGGATGAAGCGGTTCTTATCCATCGTGACGTAATTGCGCTCGCGCAGCTTTTCGAGGATGGCCGCGTAGGTCGAAGGCCGGCCGATGCCGAGTTCTTCGAGTTTCTTGACGAGCGAGGCTTCCGAGTAACGCGGCGGCGGTTCGGTGAAGTGCTGGTCAGCCTTCACGTCCTCGACCTTGACGCTCTCGCCTTGCTTAAGCTGCGGCAAGCGGCGGTTTTCTTCGTCTTCCTCGTCGTCGCGGCCTTCTTGGTAGAGCTTCAAGAAGCCGTCGAAGAGAATGACTTGGCCGGTGGCGCGGAGTTCGACCTTGCCCGTCGGCTCGGTGAAATCGACGCTGGTGCGTTCGAGCGAGGCCGCTTCCATCTGAGAGGCGACGGCGCGCTTCCAAATCAGGTCATAGAGCTTCGCTTGATCGCCATCGAGGCTGAGCTGTTGCGGCGTGTTCGACGGATCGGTCGGGCGGATCGCTTCGTGCGCTTCCTGCGCATTCTTGATCTTCGATGCGTATTTGCGCGGCTCGGCGGGCACGTAATTATTGCCCATCTGTTTGCCGATTGCGGTGCGCAAGTCGCGGATCGCGCCTTCGTCCATGCTGACGCCGTCGGTCCGCATGTAGGTGATGTGGCCGGCTTCGTAGAGACGCTGCGCGGTTTGCATCGTGCGCGAGGCGTTGAAGCCAAGCTTGCGCGCGGCTTCCTGCTGCATCGTCGATGTCGTGAACGGCGGCGGCGGATTACGCTTAGTCGGCTTGGCTTCCACCGCGCTGACAATGAACTTGCCGGCCTTGATCGCGTCGCGCGCGGCGAAGGCCGTCGCTTGGTTTTCGATGTCGAGGCGCTTTAGCTTTTTGCCTTGGAACGCCGAGAGGCGCGCGCTGAAACTTTCGCCGCGCGGGCTCTGGAGCGCCGCATCAACGGACCAATATTCTTGCGGCTTGAAGCGCTCGATCTCGACTTCGCGGTCGACAATGATGCGCAGCGCCACCGATTGCACGCGGCCGGCTGAGCGTGAGCCCGGGAGTTTGCGCCAGAGCACCGGCGAGAGGCCGAAGCCGACGAGATAGTCGAGCGCACGGCGGGCGAGGTAGGCGTCCACCAGCTCCATGTCGATGTCGCGCGGGGCGGCCATCGCGGCTTGCACGGCGGGCTTGGTGATGGCGTTGAAGGTGACGCGCTTTACCGTCTTGCCCTTCAGCGCCTTCTTTTGATTGAGGGCCTCAAGCACGTGCCAGGAGATGGCTTCGCCTTCGCGATCCGGGTCGGTGGCGAGGATGAGATTGTCGGCGGTCTTGAGCGCGTCGGCGATGTCTTTGACCCGCTGGCGGGACTTTGGATCGATCTCCCAATCCATGGCGAAGTCTTCGTCCGGCTTCACCGAACCGTCCTTAGGCGGCAGGTCGCGGATATGGCCGTACGAGGCCAGGACCTTATAGTCCGAGCCCAAATATTTGTTGATTGTCTTGGCCTTAGCCGGGGATTCGACGACGACGACGTTCATGTGTGGCGGAATTTCTCGTGGCTTTGAGGGCCGAAGCGGGGCCGGAAACTGGGGGGCGACCCGGCTCGTGTCAACGCGCCCGGATATGGCGCAGCGCCCGCTTATGCGCCGATGGCCCTAATTTTCCCTTCAAATTTAGACCCTTGCAACAATCGGCGAATCTGTAGCGATTGCAACTGTAAGGTGCGATAGACAACCTAGCATGGTTGTGTTTGGCGGGGATTCTAATGTCAGACAACAATCACGGGCGGCTGGATGAAATCTCGCCCCAGGACGTGGCGGGGTATGTCCGCGATGTCGCCGCCCAGCTGGCGCATATGGCCCGCGCCATGGGTCTGGGCAAGCTGGGCCAGTTGTTGGAGGAGGCCGCGCGCGAAGCCGAACGCCAAGCTCAGGAAAACGCCGAGCCCGACGATGCAGCGTAGCCGCCGGGGAGCGAGGCGGCGCGGCCATTGAGTTCCAATTCCGTCAGCGCGGCGGCGACCGCGCCGGTGGGCGCCTCCAACAAGCGCGCCAGATCATTGACGTGCACGGGTGTGGGCGAAAGCAGATCGAGGATTTGCTTTTGAAGTTTGCTGGACGGGGGCGGCGTTTCTAGGGCGTCGTCGAACAGGGGCCCCGCCGAAAGCGGCCGCGCGGGCGTGACCTCGCCGAGGGCTGCGATCACGTCCTCGGCGCTTTCGATGAGTGTGGCGCCTTGCTTGATGAGCGCGTTCGAGCCGCGGGCGCGCACGTCGAGCGGCGAGCCGGGCGCGGCCATGACATCGCGGCCCTGATCGGCGGCGGCGCGGGCGGTGATGAGCGAGCCTGAACGCAAGGCGGCTTCGATCACGACAACGCCGCGCGAGACGCCGGAGATGATCGCGTTGCGGCGCGGAAAGTCGCGGGCGCGTGCGATCGTGCCGAGCGGCGCTTCGGTGATCACGGCGCCCTGTTCGCAGATGGCTTCATGCAGTCTGAGGTTCTGCGGCGGGTAAGGGTGATCGAGACCGCCGGCGAGTACGGCGACGGTGCCCGTCGCGAGTGCGCCTTTGTGGGCGGCCGCGTCGACGCCGCGGGCGAGGCCGGAGACGATGGTGAAGCCTGCAGCGCCAAGCTCAGCGGCCAGGCGCTCGGTGAACATCAG